>CANQXH010000046.1 GCA_947627745.1 uncultured Oscillospiraceae bacterium | reverse complement strand
CCGTGGGTTCTTCGTGGTGCTCTGCGACCGGCTGGACGAGCGGCAGGAGCGGCTGGAGAACAAGCGGCAGGAGAAGCTGGACCGGCGGGCCGACAAGCGGCGGGCCAAGCGGGAGCAGAAGCTGCTGGAGGACGAGCTGAAGCAGCAGGGGGTGCAAAGAAACTGATGCGTGTGTGGAAACGTCTGTTGAGCCTGGCGCTCTGCGCGTCTATGCTGCTGCCGGCCGGCTGCGGCAGGGGGGACGGGGCCGCTCTCTATCTGCGGGGGGCGGTGCTGGCCCTGCGCACCAAGGATCTGCGACGGATCCGGGTGCGCTGCGAATGAGAAGGAAACCGGCACGAATGCGGAAGGTGGCCCTAGCGGGCAACCCCAACGTGGGAAAAAGCACCCTGTTCAACGCCCTCACCGGACTGCGTCAGCACACCGGCAACTGGCCCGGAAAAACAGTGGGCCTGGCCCAGGGCCGGGCCCACCGGGGCGGGACGACGTATCTTTTCACCGATCTGCCGGGTACATATACCCTGGACGGGGCCTCGGAGGACGAGCGCATCGCCGGGGAATTTCTAAAAGATGGAGATTCGGATTGCGTGGTGGCGGTGTGCGACGCCAGCTGCCTGGAGCGAAGCCTGATTTTGACGCTGCAGGTGCTATCCCGCTGCCGCCGGGTGGTGGTCTGCGTCAACCTAATGGACGAGGCGGAAAGCCGGGGCCTGCGCTTGGATCTGAAGGCCCTGGAGCGGGAGCTGGGCGCGCCGGTGGTGGCCACCTCCGCCAACCGGGGACAGGGGCTGGAGGCCCTTCTGGCCCAGATCGACCGGGTCTGCGACGGCCCGGAGCAGCCCTCGGGGCACTGGGAGGACCCGGTCTCCGCCGCGGAGGCCGTCTGTGCTGCCTGCCAGACCCTGGACTCCGCCCCGGCGGGCTGGCGATTGACCCTGGATCGGGTGCTGGTGAGCCGGCGGCACGGCGTTCCCATTTTACTGGCGCTGCTGTTTGTCATCGTCTGGCTGACGGTCTGGGGGGCCAACTACCCCTCGGAGCTGCTGGGAAGGCTGTTCGACTGGGGGTATGACCGGTTGACGGGCATCCTTGCCTGGGCACCCTGGTGGCTGCGGGGGGTGCTGGCGGACGGACTGTACGCCACCTCCGCCCGGGTGATCTCCGTGATGCTGCCGCCCATGGCCATCTTTTTCCCCCTGTTCACCGTTTTGGAGGACGTGGGGTATCTGCCCCGGATGGCCTTCCTGCTGGACGGCTGCATGGCCAAATGCGGCGGCTGCGGCAAGCAGGCCCTGACCCTGGCCATGGGCCTGGGGTGCAACGCCGTAGGCGTGACAGGCTGCCGGATCATCGACTCCCCCCGGGAGCGGCTGGCCGCCATCCTCACCAACGCCATGGTGCCCTGCAACGGCCGGTTCCCCACCCTGATCCTGCTGGGAAGCCTGTTCTTTCCCGGACTGGGGGCCCCGGTCCTGGTGGCGGGCTGCGTCATGCTGGGGGTCCTGGGGGCCATGGCCGTCTCAGGCGCGTTGACCGGGACGGTCCTTAAAAACCAGGAGAGCACCTTCATTATGGAGCTGCCTCCTTTCCGACGGCCCCGGATCGGGCAGATCCTGATCCGTTCTCTGTTGGACCGGACGCTGTTCGTGGCGGGCCGGGCCCTGACGGTGGCGGCCCCGGCGGGGGTGGTCCTATGGATCCTGGCCAATACCCGGCTGCTCTCCTTGGCGGTGGGGCTTCTGGACCCCCTTGGCAGGCTCCTGGGAATGGACGGGGCCATTTTGCTGGCCTTTTGCCTGGCCCTGCCCGCCAACGAGCTGACGGTGCCGGTGCTGCTCATGGCCCTCACCGGCGGGGGAAGTCTGCAAAGCGTGGCGGGCCTGGGCGGGGAGCTGCTGCTATCGGCAGGGTGGACCTGGCAAACGGCGCTGTGCGTCATGGTGTTCACCCTGTTCCACTGGCCCTGTTCCACCACGCTGATGACGGTTTATCAGGAGACCCGGAGCATTGGAAAAACAGCGGCGGCATTTTTCCTGCCGACCGCTGTGGGGGGAATTCTGTGTATCATGCTGCGCCTACTCCTGGGCTAGGCAGGCGGAGAGGGCGGAGATCTCATAGGCGGTGCGTTCCTCGGGGCCGTCTTCAGTGACCTTGGTGTAGATCCGGCTTTGAAGCCGGCCCTGGATCTGAAGCCGGTCCCGGGTGTGGCAGGCCGACAGCTCCTGGGCAGTCCTGCCCCACAGAATGCAGGGCAGGTAATCCGCCCGGTGAAAGGCCCGGGGGACCGCCAGCATCACATCGCAAATCTCCCGGCCCAGAGGGGTGCGGCGATAGGTGGGCTCCCGGCAGAGGGTGCCCTCCAGGGTCACTTCGTTAAGGATCTCCCCGTCCTCTACGGCGATGGAGGCGGCAAAGACGAAGATCAGCAGCCGCCGGTTTCCGGCCTCCCGGAAGTTGTGGGAGCGGACCTGCCCGGTGACGGTGAGCATCCCCCCGGCTGTGGGATCCAGCCCGGCCAGAAGGGTCTCCTCCCCAATCACCGGCAGCAGGTCCACCGCCCCGGAGAGCCTTGGGACCTCCAAAAGAAAGCGATAAAATTTTTTCCCGTGGTTTTCGTGAGAGAAAACCGGCAGGGCATGGAGACTGCCCCGCAGCAGGGCGCGGTTAGCCGTATGTTCCAATGGTACCACCTCAGATTTCAGATGTATGGAACATCCTATGCGCCGATCTCTTTAGTATGCGCCCGCCGTTTCGGCGGGCGCTGGGGGTTATTTTCCGAAATCTGACAGCGTAATGGCCTTCCCCCCGTGGAGACGGCTTTCCTCGGCGGCCAACGCCATGATGTGGCTCTCCACGGACACGTCGATAGAGGTCAGGGCCTCCCGCCCTCCCTGGGAGATGAGACGGCAGAAATCCTCCATCATCCGCTGATCCCCGCCGCCGTGGCCGGCGTACTCGTCCTGAATGGGGTCCAGCTGATAGATGGTTTCCGGCCTGCCGAAGGGCCGGAGCACCACCCGCTGGTCGTCCAGATTCCCCTCCAGCTCCCCCATGCTGCCGGTGAGACGGATGGTGCGGTAGCACCCCTCTGTAAAGGCGGAGAGGTGGAAGGCGGCGGTGACGCCGTCCTCAAATTCCAGATTAACGATCTGATGGTCCGCCACGTCGTTGTCGCAGCGGTAGACGCAGCGGCCGTAAGGGCCGGTCCGCAGAGCCTTGCGGATGCCCGCCTCGGACACATCGCCGGTCAGCACCGTCAGGGGCCACTGGCGGTGGCCGCCGAAATAGCCGCTGGCGGGATTGGTTAGATAGATCTTCTCCGCGTCATAGGGACATTCGTCCTTTACCCGGCAATCCAGGCACCGGGCGGCGCTGCCCACCGGGGCGTTGTCGGAGCGGAACCAGTCCAGGCTTCCGAAGCTGGACACCCGGCGGCAGGGCTTTCCGATGAGATAGCGGAGGATGTCCATGTCGTGGCAGCTCTTGGCCAGAATGACAGGGCTGCTGTCCTCCGTCCGGCGCCAGTTGCCCCGGACATAGCTGTGGGCAAAGTGCCAGTAGGCCACGTTTTCCGTGGCCACCACGGATTCCAGCTTGCCGATGGCGCCGCAGACCAGCAGCTCCTTGAGCTTCTGGTAGAACTGGGTGTAGCGCAGCACATGGCACACCACCACAATCCGGCCGGTTTCATGGGCCTTCTCCCGCAGGGCGACGCACTCCGAAAGGCTGGGAGAGATGGGCTTTTCCAGCAGAAGGTGGTAGCCTTTTTCCAGGGCGGGGATGGCGAAGCGGATGTGGTCGCTGTCCTGGGTGGTGATGAACATGGCGTCCGCCAGCTTTTTCTGGGCCAGCATGGCCTCCCCGGAGGCGAAGCAGCGCTCCTCCGGCACCCCAAATTCCCGGACCGCCAGGGCCCGCCGTTCCGGCCGGGGGTCCGCCACGGCCACGATCTCCATTTCCTCGGGGCGGAGCTGTTGATAGCTGCCGTAGGCCTCCGCGCCCCGGGTGCCGAAGCCGCAGATGGCAACCGTGATCTTTTTTCCCATATGATCCCTCTCCTTTACAGATCCACTTTGCAGGCGGAGGCGATCTCTCCCCAGGCGTAGCTGCCCCGGAGGGCGCCGTCGGGCAGACGGGTATAGGGAAGGGGCGTTTCCGCCAGCGCCGCCACGGCGGCGTCCTCGCCTGCGGCAAAACCGGCCAGAGCCTCCCCGGCGGTCTGGAACCGGGCGATCTGGCCGCCCAGGCGCAGATCGATGATCTCAAAGCCGTGGACTTTGTTGGTGGAATACCAGAGCGCCCGGTATTCCCGCCGCAGTCGCTCCAGCTTCTCCTGGGCCTCCTCCGCCAGGGCGGCGCAGGCCCGCGCGCCTGCCCGGTCCCCGGCCCGGACGCAGGGCCCGGCGGTCTGGTGGAACCGGCATTTGGCGGCCAGGGCGGCGGCCAGGGCGGCGTAGAATCCGAACAGCTGGGAAAAACCGGGATTCTCCCGGGCGTATTTTTGATAATCCTTCTCCAGGGCGGCGTAGTGGGCGGCGGCGTCCACGCCTTCCAGATCCGCCTCGTACAGCGGCACCAGCGGATCCTGGTACAGAAGGAATTTGGCGGCGTTCACGGGCCGCAGCTCCCAATCCTTCACGCCGGGGAGCTGATGGAACCGGGTCAGGTCCAGAAACGCCTGGCTGTCCGCCCCGGTGACGGCCCGGAACCGCTCCGCCACCGCCCGGGGATCGTATTCCCCGGCATAGCAGAACTCGGCGTACACGGCCAAGCCGTAGAGCATGGACAATAGATTGCACTCCGCGCCATTGTCCCCCCAGGCGGCGGCAAAGACCAGGGGCACCTGATGGGCCCGGGCCTGGCGCAGGCCGGGGAGGGCGGTTTGGAGGGTCTTTTCATAGTGGGGCGCGGAGCCGGTCCAGGTCCAAATCCCCCCGGCGAAGGCCTTGGGAGCGGCGAAGGCCTCGTGCATGGCAAGCATCCGGTCGTAGGTGGCCTCGTCGTGGTGGTAATAGTCCCAGTAGACCAGGGTGATGTCCTCCGGCGCCTGGGCGACCACCTGGGCAGGCACCGAAGGGGCGTCGTAATAGCCCTCGCTGGGGCTACTAAGACGGAAATACATATCGCTCCACATCATGGCGGAAAGCCCCAACTCCCGAACGGCGGCCCCCACATTTTTCAGGTGCCGCTGCATCAGCTGGAAAGCGGGGGTGTAGGGATGGCGGTGCATATAGACGCCCTTGCCCAGGAAGAAGGCCTCGTCCAGGCCGATGTGAATCCGCTTGGAGCGGTAAGGGGCGGAGGCGGACGCCAGCATGGCTCGGATGAAGGCCAGGCTGGCCTCGTCATCCACCAGGAGCACCTCCTCGGTGTCCTTCATGTGGGCCATAGCGGGCCAGTGGAGGGCCCGGTTCAGGTGTCCTAGGGTCTGGATGCAGGGGCACAGCTCAATGCCCAGGGCGTCGGCGTAGTCGTCCAGCTGGGAAAGCTCCTCTTTGCTGTACCGACCCCGGAGGTAGCCGAAATAGGGGTAGCCCTCCACCTCGTAGGTGTCCTCGGTATACATCATTCCCAGGTCCATGCCCAGCATGGCCATTTTCCGGAAGAAATACCGAAGGGTCTCGGGCTTCAGCACAGCGTTGCGGGAGCAGTCGAACATGATGCCCAGGGTCTCAAAGCAGGGCTTCTGCGCCAGTTTGACAGGAGTTCCCCAGTGCTGGGCCAACAGGGACAGGCCCCGGAAGCATTCCACGGGCTTGCCCCAGACAATCTGGGCCCCCCTGGCGTCCGTCTCCAGGACAAGCCCCGGCCCTTGGCGGAAGGTCACGGGGAAGCCCCCGTCGTCCCGGGCAAGGCCCAGGTCCCCCGCTAAGCAGGCGAATCCCTCTTCAAACCGGGGAGGCACCTGACCCAGGATCCGGATGGTTCGGGCCAAATTCATCACTTGACCTCCTTGATTCGGACGGGCCGGTGCTCGGCGGCGGACTGATAGGCCCCCAGCACGATCTGCAGGGCCTTTTTCCCCTCCTGGGCGTCGATCAGCAGCTCGCCGTTGCCCAGAATGGCCTGGGTGAAGTTCGCCACCTGCTGGATGTGGCCCCGGCCGCTGATCTTTGTGGGGTCGGAGCTGCTCCGGCTGTCGGCCATGCCGCACCCCTCATGGGGCAAGCCCTTGTCATCGGCCACGTCCCAGAGCAGGATCCGGTCCTCCTCCAGGATGATGGTCCCCTCTTTTCCGCACAGCTCCAACCGGCGGCAGAAGCCGGAGTACATGCTGGTGGTGGCCTGGATGACCCCCACCGCCCCGTTGTGGAACTCCGCCACGGCGCTAAGGGTGTCCTCCACCTCAATGTTCCGGGCCAGGGTCTTGGAGCAGGCATAGATGGTATCGATGGGCCCAGCCAGATATTGCAACAGGTCCACCCCGTGGATGCCCTGGTTCATCAGCGCGCCGCCGCCGTCCAAGGCCTTGGTCCCCCGCCAGGCGCCGGAGTTGTAATAGGCCTGGCTGCGGTGATACTTCATGTACAGGTCGGCGCATACCAGCTTGCCCAGCACCTTCCGCTCCATGGCGTGCTTGACCTGCTGCACCGCCGGCGAAAAGCGGAGCTGGCTGATGACGCTGACCAGCACCCTTTTGGCCCGGGCCCGGCGGATGATCTGGTCGCATTCCTCCATGGTCAGGGCGATGGGCTTTTCGATCAGCACATGCCGCCCATGCTCGATGGCCTCCAGGGCAAATTTCGCGTGGAGGCCGCTGGGCGTGCAAACGCACACCGCCTGCACGCTTTCGTCATCCCAGATCGCTTGGGTATCGGGATAGGCCCGGGTGCCGATATCCTCGGCGAACCGGGCTGTTTTTTCCGGGTCCCGGCCGCATACGCCCGCCAGGGCGGCGTCGGGGCAGGCCCGGATGGCCGCGATATGATATTTGGAGATCATGCCGCAGCCGATGACAGCGTAGGTGATCTTTTCCATTTTACTCCCTCCAAATGCCTCCATCATGTTGATAATATCGGTTGTTGAGCGGATAGAGGCCCCCCTCCGGGACGGTCCAGGGCTCTCCCCAGGCAGGGCTTTCCCGGCAAAGGACCTGCCAGTTCCGGTAGTTTTGCGCGCCGTTGGTTTCAAACACGCCCCGTTTCAGGCCGGGCAGAGGGGCGAGTCCGGCGGCGAAGCGTTTGTTCAGCTCCACCATGGTGGGATTTACGGTCAAGTCGGCGCAGAAGCAGGGCAGGCCCCGCTTTCCCGCCTCCTCCAGCACCCCCAATGACACGGACACGGTCTTGGCAATGGGCTTGAGGGCCATGGCCCGGTAGCCCAGCTGGTCCATGAGAAGGGCCGCGTCCTGGGGGGAATGGGCGCTTTCGTCCCCGGCCACCGTCACGGGAAGGCCGGACACGTCCTGCAAGCGGCCCTCCGGGAAGGGCTCCTCCAGCAGCAAAATATGTTCCAAAGCCCCCATTTTGTCCGCCGCCTCCAAAAAGGCGGTCAGCCGCTGCCGGGTGTCGTAGCGCCCGTTGGCATCCAGATAGTAAGCGGGCCGGCCCGACGCGGTCCAGGGGGTCTCTAAGGTAGACAGCAGCCTGTGGAGCCGTTCCAGCCGCCGAATGTCCCACTCCAGCATCTCTCGGGGGTCGTTCCGGCCTCCGGGATTGGAGCCGATCTTGATTTTAAATAGAAAGCAACCCTGCCTTGCCAGGGTCCGTACCTGCTCCTCCCCGGTGTCGTAGGAGATCAGGGGAATGGTGCCCAGGGCCGGCTGTTTCCCGCCCAGGTAGGCGGTGAAGGGGGCGGTGAGGGCGGCAAAGTCCGGCTCCCCCTGAGACAGCCGGTACAGCTTCCAGAGGGCCCAATCCACCCCGGTCAGGGCATTGAGGGCGAAGGTCGGGCGCAGGTCCGGTTGCCCTGTGAGCCTCCGCCCCTCCTTCAGCACCTCCGGCAGCAGCTTTTCCAGCATTCTGGGTGGCTGCTCCAGCGTCCTTCCCGGCAGCAGCTCCAGGGCGAACCGGGTCAACGCCAGCATTTTTTCGTTTCCCCCGTCCTGCCCCCATTGGGCGAAGACGGCGCTGTCGCTCCAAAGGACGCTTTGAACGCTCTGCCCGGTGGCAACGCTCCCGCCGTCGGTCTCCAGCCGGCAGCAGACCTGCCACAGCTCGGTGAGGCTCCCGCCCTTGAACCCGAAATGGGTGTTCAGAGGCTCCCGGCGGCAGACCAGGCCGGCAGATTTGATTTTTTCCATGTCAGGCGATGGTGGAGAGCATTTCCTGCCGGACCTCGCCCTCCAGCGGGCGGCCGGAAAGATAGTTTCGGATCTGTTCCAGGCAGAAATCGCCCAACTTCATCAGGCCGTTGTTGGCCTGCCCCGCCAGATGGGGGGTCAGAATGCAGTTGGGCAGGCGGCGCAGGGGACTGTCCTGGGCGGGAGGCTCCGGGTCCGTCACGTCCAGGCAGGCGTATTTCAGCTTCCCGGCGGCCAGGTAGTCCGCCAGAGCGGCCTCGTCCACCAGGCTGCCCCGTGCGGTGTTGATCAGGATGGCGCCGGGCTTCATGGACTCTAACCGGTCCCGGTCCACCATGTGGTAGGTGCTGTCCAACTGGGGGGCGTGGAGGCTGAGAATGTCGCTGCTGGTAAAGACCTCCTCCAGCTCCACCTTCCGCGCTCCCACGGCCGCCATGGCCTCCGCCCCTACCAGGGGGTCATAGGCGATGACCTCCACGCTGAAAGGCCGGAGCAGCTCGGCATAGTGCTTCCCCGCCAGGCCAAAGCCGATGATGCCCACGGTGATGCCGTACATCTCCGTGACGCCGTCGTGGCTCCAGCCGCCTCGGTGGGTGTCTTCGTTGAGGGCGAACAGATTCTTGGCGCTGGCGATGGTCAGCCCCAGGGCGGTCTCGGATACCCCGGTGCTGAGGACCTTGGCCGCGGATACGATCCTTACGCCCCGGCGATACATCTCGTCGGTGACGATGCTCTTGACACTGCCGGCGGCGTGGGCGATGAGCTTGAGGTTGGGGGTCTGGTCCAGCAGCCGCGCCGTCATAGCGGGGCTTCCCCAACTGGTAACGGCGAAGTCGGCGTCCTTGATCAGGCGGGCGGCGTTTTCAATTTCATTTTCCTTCGTTTGGTTTACGGACAGCTCCGCCATTGCCTGAAATTGCGCCTGGGTCAGGGGGTGGATTACCTTCGGGTAGACGACCTGGTCCAAAAGCATGGCGATTTTCATGGTCTCCTCCTCATATTCTCGCCGCACATACAATACGGCTATTGTGTATGCGTAGTATAACACATCCGTGGGCAAATGTCTTTGTCCATAATTTTTCGCAATTTGCACATATCAAGTTTATTATAAATCTTTTTTCTTGGAAGTAGTTTACAAAATAGAATCTTTGTGCTATACTAAGAATGCGGGATTTTAGGCCTGAAAGGAAGCGTCGATTGTGTACGAATTCAGTGTGTTATGGTCGGGCAAGTACTTCCAATATTGGGAAAATGAGCTCCATAGCCACAGTTATTATCAAATCATAGCGGTGCTGAAGAGCGGCGGACGGATCACCCTGGGCGAGGAAACCATTCCCATGCAGGACCGGCAGGTCCTGTTGATCCGCCCCCACACCATCCATTCTATCATTCGTGAAGAACAGGACCCCCAGCCGCAGCTCATGGACATTAAATTCACCGTGGCCGATGAGCAGCTGGCCCGGGACCTGAACCGGCTCCCTGCCGTTCTGGATGTGGACTTCGGCAGGTTTCAATATTACTTTGACCACATTCTGCGGGAGAGCGCCCAGGCCGCTCCATACAGCTACAACTGCGTCTGCTACTACTTCGGGCTGACGCTGGTGCTTCTGCTGCGGTCTCAGCGGCCTCAGACGGGTCTTCCCAGACCGGACCAGCTTCAGGAGCTGCCCACAGGCCGCACCACCGGGGTGGACATGGCGGCGGTGATCCGATACATTCAGGAAAACTACATCACCCCCATCACCCTGGAGGATCTGGCCAAGGTGGCCAGCGTGAGCAAGAGTACCCTGATCCTGGCCTTCAAGCAGACCCTGAACACCACCCCCAACAAGTATATCAACCAGGTCCGCCTGGGCAAGGCCAAGGAACTGCTGCTCACCACCAACTCCAACATCAGCGAGATCTCGGAGATGGTGGGCTTCCAGAGCCTGCACTATTTCAGCCGTTATTTCAAGAACCACGAGCAGGTCTCCCCGGTGGAGTACCGCCAGCGGTATTCCAGCTCCCGGTTCTACACCTACCGCCAGCCCATCGGTCTGCCGGAGCCGGTGCTGCATTCGGAAAAGAAGTGATCTCCCCCGCCCCCTACCGCACCCGGCCCGGGGCGGGGTACTTTTCATGGTTATTTTGGCGGAGCTTCCGCCCAAGGAGGATAAATCTATGAATTTTGGCATCATCGGGTGCGGCGTTATCGCCTTTACCCACGCCAGTGCCCTGAAGCAGCTGGCAAGCGAGGGCTGCTGCCTCTACGGCTGCTGCGACGTGGACCGGGAAAAGGCCGAGGCCTACGCCCGGGAACACGGCGTGAAGAAGGTCTACCCGGACTATCCCGCCATGCTGGCCGACCCGGATATCGACATCGTCTGCGTCTGCGTCCCAAGCGGCCTTCACGGCCAGGTGGTGATGGACGCCGCCCGGTCGGGGAAGGCCATCGTCTGCGAAAAGCCCATGGAGATCACCCCGGAAAAAATCGAGGAGGTCATCCGGGTGGTCCGGGCGAGCGGCGTGAAAATGCAGTGCATCTTCCAGCGGCGGCTGATGCCCGTAGCCATCGCCCTGAAGGAGCTGATCGCCCAAGGGGCCCTGGGCCGGATCTGCATGGCCGAAGCCCGGCTCAACTACTACCGGGACCAGGCATACTACAACAGCGCCGGCTGGCGGGGCACCTGGGACTTAGACGGCGGCGGCGCTCTGATGAATCAGGGCGTTCACGGCATCGATTTGATCCTCTGGATGCTGGGCGGGCAGATCGACACCCTCTACGGCAAGGCCGCCACCCTCTGCCGGGACATCCCCGTGGAGGACACCGCCGCCGCCCTGATCCGAATGAAGGACGGAGCCCTGTGCGTCATCGAAGGGACCACCACCGCCTACCCCGGCTATTCCAGCACCTTCACCGTCTACGGGGAGAAGGGCACCGTCAGCTTTGACGATCAGCACATCATCGCCTGGAACTTTATCGATCAGGAAAACGCTCCGCTTCGGCCTGATCTGGGGTCCGACGTGGTAGGTGGCGCGAAAAATCCCATCGATATCGGCATCTACGGCCACATCTGCCTGCTGCGGGACATCGCCCAGGCGGTTCGGGACGACCGGGCCCCCATGCTGCCCCCCGAGGAGGCGGCCCTGGCGGTGAAGGTCATCTGCGCCGTCTACGAGTCCACCAAAACGGGCCTGCCGGTGAAATTCCAATGAGACTTGCCTACATTACCGACGAGGCTACCCAGGACCTGCGCCAGGCGGCGGAGCTGGCGAAAACGCTGGGCTTTGCCGGGGTGGAGCTGCGCAGCGTGGAGGACACCCCCATTGACCGAATCCCCATCCGGCGGCTCCGGGAATACCGGCGGCTCCTGGACGGGGAAGGGTTGGCGGTCTGCGACCTGGCAAGCTCCTTTTATAAGTGCCCTCTGGCGGAGGCCCCGGGAGAGCTGGACAAGCTCAAGCGCCTCTGCGACGGGGCGGAGGAGCTGGGGTGCGGCAATATTCGGGGCTTTGCCTTTTTTGCCCAGGGCGCGCCCGGGGTGACGGATGAAATTCTGGACGCCTTCGGCCCCGCCGGGGAAATTTTGAGGGAGCGGGGCAAGCGGCTCCTTTTGGAGGCCGATCCCAGCGTCAACACACCAAATCACGCCGCCCTGGGGGCCCTTTTGGCCCGGCTGGACGCCCCGGAATTCGGGGCCATCTACGATCCCGGCAACGATCTGTACGACCCGGGTCGGGAGCGGCCCTACCCGGAGGGGTATCTGGCGATAAAGCCCTGGCTGGCCCACGTCCACATCAAGGACGCGCTGCTGAACGCCGCCGGGGAGCCGGAATGCGTGAAGATCGGCACGGGCTGGGTGGACTATCCCGGCCTGCTCGCCGCCCTCCGGCGGGACGGCTACGAGGGCTATCTGTCTCTGGAGACCCACTACCGGGTGGGCGCCGGGATCAGCGAGGCGCTGATGCGCCAGCCCGGCGGTGCGGCCTTCTCCCAGGGGGGCATGGCCGCCACCGTGGAGAGCGCCCATGCCCTGCGGAAGCTGCTGGAGGAGGGGGAGCCATGCGCCATGTAATTCGGGACGTGCTGCTGGTCCAGGGGGATATCCAGCCCCGGGACATCGTCATCGACGGCGATCGGATCGAGGCCGTTCTCCCCCATGGCACGGCAGACTCTTCCCTGCCCGGCATCGACGGGGAGGGGCTGTACCTGTCCCACGGATTTATCGACATTCACCTCCACGGCGGCGGCGGCGCTGACTTCATGGACGGCACCGAGGAGGCCTGGCGGACCGCCGCGGCCCTCCATCTGCGCCACGGCACCACCTGCATTACCCCCACCACCCTGTCCGCCACCCGGGAGGAGCTGCTGAATGCTTTCGACGTTTTTTACCGCTGCCGTTCAGAACTGGGAGATGGTGCCAGAATGCTGGGGCTGCACCTGGAGGGGCCCTACTTTTCCCCCGCCCAGGCGGGAGCCCAGGACCCCAGCCAGCTTCGGAACCCGGACCCGGCGGAGTGCGCCGAAATTTTGGAGCGATGCCCGGATATCCTGCGCTGGTCTCTGGCCCCAGAGCTGCCCGGGGCGTTGGACTTGGGCCAGGAGCTGAAACGCAGGGGCATCACCGCCGCCATTGGCCACAGCGACGCCACCTATTCCCAGGTGGTATCGGCGGTGGAGGCGGGATACACCCATGTGACCCATCTCTATTCCGGCTGCTCCACCATCACCCGGCAGGGAGGCTTCCGCCGGGGCGGCGTGGTGGAGGCGGCCTATGTGCTGCCCCAGCTCACCAGTGAGATCATCGCCGACGGCTGCCACCTGCCCCAGGAGCTGCTGCAAATGGCCTACCGCTTCATCGGCCCCAAACGACTGTGCCTGGTCACCGACGCCATGCGGGCCGCCGGTCAGACCCAGGGGGAGAGCATTTTGGGCAGCCTGTCCCAGGGTCAGCGGGTGATCATTGAGGACGGGGTGGCCAAAATGCCGGACCGGACCGCCTTCGCCGGTTCCGTCTGCACCGCCGACCGGCTGGTGCGAAACATGGTGCGGCTTGCCGGAGCTACGTTACCCGAGGCCGTGGAAATGATGACCCAGACTCCCGCCCGGGTGATCGGGAAACAGAACGAGACCGGCACCGTGGCTCCGGGTCGAAAGGCGGATCTGGTCCTCTTTGATGAGGATATCCGCATCCGGCGGGTTTGGACGGATGGCGTAGAGCGCTACGAAAGCTAGGAGAATTAAATGAAAAAATTATCATTTGATATGCTCCAGGTGGAGATCTTCGACACCCGGGCGGAAATGGGCGCGGCGGCCGCCCGGGACATTGCCGCCGCCATCCGCCAGGTGCTGGCGGAAAAGGACTGCTGCAACATGATCTTCGCCGCCGCCCCCTCCCAAAACGAGGTGTTGGCGGCCCTGGCGGCGGACAAAACCGTGGATTTTACCCGGATCCGGGCCTTCCACATGGACGAGTACATTGGCCTGGCCCCGGACGCCCCTCAGGGCTTCGGCAATTTCCTCCGAAGGGCGCTTTTTGACAAGGCGCCGTTTAAAGAGGTCCACTACCTCCGTGGTGGCGAAGATCCGGAGGCCGAGTGCGCCCGCTACGCCGCCCTATTGGAGCGGTACCCAGTGGACATCGTGTGCCTGGGCATTGGGGAAAACGGGCATGTGGCCTTCAATGACCCGCCGGTGGCGGATTTTTCCGACCCAGCGCTGGTGAAGAAGGTGGCCCTGGACCCGGTCTGCCGCCAACAGCAGGTCAACGACGGCTGCTTCGTGGCCCTTTCCCAGGTACCCACCCACGCCCTGACCCTGACGGTGCCGGCTCTGATGGGGGGCAAACGGCTGTTCTGTGTAGTCCCGGCGTCTACCAAAGCACAGGCGGTGTGGGGTACCCTTTACGGACCAATTTCCGAGGCCTGTCCCGCCTCCGCCCTCCGGCGGCACGGCGGCGCCGTCCTCTATCTGGATTCGGACAGCGCCGCCCTATTATAGCTTTATTTGGAAAGCCGCGTTATCAGGCCGAGACCGGGTATCGCGCACAAAAAACACGAAGCGGCGGCAAGGATTGCCCTTGCCGCCGGTTTTATTATATGTTCTTTACCCCTTCGGTTACATATCGAAGGGCTCCATGCCGAGAACGGGATGGCCCACTTCGGACAGGTAGTTCAGCAGCTGCTCCGGGTCGTCGGTGCAGACGGATTCGTCCGCCACCATGTCGGTGAAGTTCTCCACACCGTACAGCTCCAAGGCGGAGGCGTCCAGCCGCTCCCGGACCGCGTCCTTCAGCTCCTTGGGCATCCACACGATCCGGCCCAGGCCGCCTTCGGCCTTCAAAAACTTCTTGGAGGAGATGAATTGCTTGCCGTGGCCCATGAATCCGGGGGTCTGCACGCCGCCGCCGGTCATGGAGGCCATTTCGGAGAAGGTCATGCCCAGAGGCGTCATGCCGGCGTGCTCCCGGCAGGTGATCACCACGCCCATGGACACCGGCTCCACGCCGCAGATGCATTCGAAGCAGCCGCAGCTGGTCATGGGATCCTGGAACAGGGAGTACAGAGTCACATGCTCCAGAGCGCCGTGGGAATACTTGTTCACTGCCTCGTCCACGTCCTCATAGCGGCCCAGATTCTCATCGATGCAGCGGTCCTTGGGCACCACCTGGCAGGGGCCGGTGGGATCCAGCTCATTGGTGGCCTTGGCGTCCAGCCAGGACACCGCGCCGCACAGGCCCAGCCGCTCGGGGGTGACGATGCACACATGGCTGGGAGAGAAGGCCTGGCACATGATGCAGGTGTAGTACACCGGCACGGATTCGTCGGTCATGGATTTCAGCCGGTCGTCCCGCTTGGAGAATACCTCGTTGGCGTGGCGGCGGAGCTCCGCGTTCTTCTCCGCGTCCACGATGATGGTGACCTGGCACTTGTCCACCACGGCGTCAAATTCGCTCTTGACCTTGGCGTAGAGGACCTCGCCGATGTGATGGAAGCGGAAGCCCGCCTCGAAATCGGCCTTGGAGATCCGGACCCGGATCATATCCCGCTGGCCGGTGTGCATCACGCCCTCGATGCAGTTTAAGTAGCTGTGGAATTTCCGCTCCATGACGGACTCGAAGTCCGGCTGCATATTCTTGCCGGCCACGTCCACGGTGTAGGACAGGGAGATCTTGGAGCCCACGGGGATCTGGTCCAGCTCGGGGCCGACCACGGTGATCTTATGGTCCTCCACCTCGGCGGCGTCCTTGGTGGCCACCAGCTCAAAGCAGTCCACCCGGGAGCCGTCCACCTCCACCTGCATATCGCCCCGGCGGATGATCTCGCCCTCAAAGGCGGAGGCAAAGGCCACGGGGATGTCGATATCGGTGATCTTCAGCTTGATGTCCCGGGCCTCCAGGGAGGTGGCGTTCCACTTGGAGGTGTCCAGCTGCTGGATCAGGCTCTTGGGCACCCGGAACATATTCTCCGTCTCGTTGGAGATCACGGGGAAGCCCAGGCAGATGGCGCCGGCACCGTAGGCCACGGTCTCGTCGGACAGGGGCTTATAGGCGTTGACGAAGGCCCGGACCCGGTCCATGGTGTACTTGGCCAGGCTCTTGAAATCGCCGGGGGTGATGTTGCCAAAGATCAGGGCCGCCCGTAGGGCCACGGAGACCACATGGATCACGCTCTGGGTCTCATAGCCCAGAGGCACCACCCGGACGTTCTCGCCGGTCTTGTAGCCTTTTTCCGCCAGCTGGCGAATGCCCTCGCCGGTGACGGAGACCAGCATGCCCTGGCCCTGGTAGCTCTTGACCAGGCTGACCATCTCGTCGGCGGTCTCGGCGCCGCCGATAATGACGGCCACGCCGGGGATGTCCCCGGTGACCAGGGGCACGCCCAGGTTCCGCACAAAGGCGTCGGTCAAATGGCCACAACAGGGGGCCTCGTAGGGAGTGGCGCCCCGGAGGTACTTCAGGGCCTCCAGGAATTCGGCGCACAGCGCCGAGGCGATGCCGGACTGGAAGGCGTCGTGGAGCCGGGGAGCCCGGGTCATCATGGCCTTCACGGTGGAAAGGGCGGCCTTCATCTGGCCCAGGGTGGCGATCTTCTCGCCCACCACGGCGTAGTAGCAGGGCAGGCTGTATGCGGTGCCGGGGAAGGACACGCTCTCCGCCTCGCCGTAGGCCGCGACGGCTTCGTTCACCGCTTTTTCGGTGCGGGCGTATACGGTGTCGTTCCCGCCGAATACTCTGTCAAATAATGTCACGGTTTTTCCTCCTAAAGTTCGTCACGATCCAAGATCGATTTAATTTTCCGAATTTCCTCAATGGCCTGGGGGCTGAAATCGTAGGGGGATTTCCCCTGCCGGTCGGCCTCCATGATCTGGGGATTGTAGTGGACGCAGCCCAGCAGATCCTCCGCCGGGATGGCGTCCCGGACAAAGGCCTCGTCCGACTCGTCCCGGAGCTTGTTGGCCACCACCCGGACCCGGTCGACGCCCAGGTCGTGGGCCAGGCGCTTGACACTGCGGTAGGTCTGCACGGACCGGGCCCCCGGCTCCACCACCACCACAAAGGCGTCCATATTGGCGGCGGTGCCCCGGCCCAGATGCTCCAGTCCGGCCTCCATGTCCATGATGACCACGTCGTTTTTCCGGTAGGTCAGGCTGGAGAGGATGGCCTTGAGCATCACATGCTCGGGACAGACACATCCGCTGCCCCCCACGTCCACAGTGCCCATGACCAGCAGCTTCACACCGTTGATATCCCGGGCAAACTTCTCGGGGATGTCCGCCACATAGGGATTGAGCTTAAAGAAGGTGTTGGCGGCGTTGGCGCCGGTGCGTTCCTCCACCAGGGTGCGCATTTTGGAGATGGGGACGATTTTGTCCACCTCCTCCTGGCTCAGGCCCAGGGCCAGACCCAAGTTGGCGTCCGGGTCCACGTCGGCGGCCAGGACGGTCCGCCCCTCCCCGGCGTAGAGCCGGGCCAGGGTGGAGGCCAGGGTGGTCTTGCCCACCCCGCCCTTGCCGGTGATGGCTAATTTCATTGGTCAAAAACCCCTTTGCTGCCGAATCAGATGCCCAGGGCGGCCCGCTTTTCCTCGATCCGGTCCAGCATCCGCTGGCCCAGCTTGTCGATGTCCAGCTCCACGGTGTAGTTGGCCTCCACCCAGTCCTTGACGCCGTGCTTGCCCTGCAGGAGGGCGGTGACCTCGCTGGAGCCCTTGGTGTAGGGATCCACGCCCAGGAAGGTGTCGATGCCGGTGGCCACCACATAGTTGCCGATGGACACGGCCTTCTCGCTCATCCACTCGGGGGCGCAGCCCACCAGCGGGAGCTGGGAAATGGGGATGCCCCAGTCCTTGGAGATGTCGGCGGCCAGGACCATCATCCGGGAGATGTCCACGCAGGAGCCCATATGCAGCACCGGCGGGATATTCGCCAGCTCGCAGACCCGCTTCAAGCCGTCGCCGCAGTATTCCTTGGCGATTTCGGGGTCCATCAGGCCGGCCTTGGCGGCGGCCTGGGCGGCACAGCCGGAGACGATAAGGATCACGTCGTTTTCCAGCAGGTATTTCATCAGCTGGATGTGGGCGGAGTCGGGACGGACCTTGGGGTTGTTGCAGCCTACCATGGCCACCGCGCCCCGGAGCACGCCGGAGTGGATGCACTCGATCAGAGGCTTGGTGGTGCCGAACTCGTCAAGCTGCGAGTTGGCCACGGTGTCCAGGGTCTTCTTAATGGCCTCCACGGAGTAGCCCACCCGGGCCTTGGAGACCTGCTTGGGGATGTTCACCAGGCTCTGATCCCGGTTCTTGAAGTTTTCGATGGCCATTTTCACGATGGCCTTGGCGTTCTCCCCGGCGTTGGCGGCGGAGAAGTGGATAAACTCGGAGTCAGGCATCCGGGCGATATTGGAAGTGGTGATGAACTTGGTATGGAAGCACTTGGAAAGGGGCCCCAGGGCGGGGAAAATGCACTGCACATCCACCACGATGGCCTCGCAGGCGCCGGTGAGGACCACGTTCTCCTGGGTCAGGAAGTTGCCCGCCATGGGAATGCCGTGGCGCATGGCCACCTCGTTGGCGGTGCAGCAGACGCCGCAGATGTTGATGCCCTTGGCGCCCACGCTCTTGGCTAGAGCGATCATCTCCGGGTCGTTGGCATAGTAGACCACCATCTCAGAGAGGCTGGGGTCATGGCCATGGACCACGATGTTGACCATGTCCTTCTCCATGACGCCGATATTGGCGGTGGTGTCCACGGGCTTGGGGGTACCGAAGAGCACGTCGGAAAATTCCGTGCCGGCCATGGAGCCGCCCCATCCGTCGGACAGGCCGCAGCGCAGGCTCTGACGAATCAGGGCCTCGGGCAGGCTGGAGCAGCCCATGTGGGTCATGTGCAGAGCGGTGGAGACCTCCCGGTCGATGGCCCGGGGCTCGATGCCGGCGTCATGCCACAGCTTCTGGGTGTGCTCGGGGGCCCGCTTCAGGAACCGCTGGACGCCGAAGGGCTTGCCGTATTCCAGCAGGGCCATCTCGGCGATCTGGTGAGCCAGGTCGTAGATATCCACGCCCTCGGTCTCCACGCCCCACTCCTTGGCGATGCGGATCAGCTTTTCAGGGTCCTTGACCTTGTAGTTGCCGTCGGGGCTGGTCTGGTACAGGGTGTGGCAGATCTCCCGGCCATGGTCGGAATGGGTGGCGGAGCCGCCGGCGGTGAACCGCAGGAAGTTCCGGCCTACGATACCGTGAACGTCGCAGCCGCAGATACCTCTGGGGCTCTTGGGGGTGATGCGGCAGGGGCCCATGGAACAGATCCGGCAGCAGGTGCCGGCCTCGCCGAAGCCACAATGGGGGGTCTGGTTTTTGACCCGCTGCTGCCAGGAGTCGGCGCCCACCTTTTTCCCGTTTTCCAGCAGGGAATTGGTGGCGGCCTCCATCTCCTCAACAGTGGTTAAACGATCCCAATCCTTCATGTTATCCTCCTAAATTTATGATGTGCCTGGGGAATCGGCACAAAGCTATCGATAATATTATACTCATAGAACATGGTTTGTCAATTACAAGTTTTCCCAAATTTTGCGCCTTCGGCCAATTCATTTGAATGTTTCACCTGAATTTTGGAAAACCTTGTAAAAACGGTTGTAAACTCCGGGAAAATCTGATAAAATGGAAGCACTCTTTGAAGGAGGTTCCGACTATGGATTATGTAGAAGAAGTATTAGCCCGGGTAAGGCTTCAGAATCCGGCCCAGCCCGAGTTCCACCAGGCGGCGCAGGAGGTGCTGACCACCCTGCGTCCCGTGATCGCCCGGGACGAGGAGCGCTACCGCCGGGAGGCCCTCTTGGAGCGGATGACCACCCCGGAGCGGGTGATCCTGTTCCGGGTGCCCTGGGTGGATGACCGGGGCCAGGTCCAGGTGAACAACGGCTTCCGGGTGCAGTTCAACAGCGCCATCGGCCCTTACAAAGGGGGCCTGCGGTTCCATCC
>CANQXH010000045.1 GCA_947627745.1 uncultured Oscillospiraceae bacterium | reverse complement strand
CAGCTATACCTTAACACGGGTACTCTCTATTCGCTACCTTTTTTTCATCTTGTCACACATCATTGTAAACCCTACACTTGCGCCAAAATTTCCCTGCCGCCACAAAAAGTGCGGCACAGGCCGGGAACCGCTTTCGCCCTTCTCCGGCCACGCGATACCGACGAATGCGCCTTTTCAAGGATTTCCCCCAAAAATTCCGAAGGGACCCACAGGATGATGCCGAAATCCCCCGAAAAATAATGGTGTACATTTGGAAAAACCTGTGCTATAATAGCTTCCGGCCTGAGGGCCTTTGCTTGGATGTTCTTTCCCTACGGGGAAACGCAATAAACCCTACATTTTGAAAGGAGTATTTTTTTGGCAGAAAAACTGAAGATCATACCTCTGGGCGGGCTGGATGAGATCGGAAAAAACATCACCGTCCTGGAGTATGGCAAGGATATGATCGTGGTAGACTGCGGCGTGGGCTTCCCGGAGGAGGATATGTACGGCGTGGATCTGGTGATCCCCGACTTTTCCTACCTGGTGAAAAACGCCTCGAAGCTCCGGGGCATGTTCATCACCCACGGTCATGAGGATCATATCGGCTCCATTCCCTACTGCATGCAGCAGGTGAACTGCCCGGTACACGGCACCGCCATGACCTGCGGCCTGATCCGACTGAAGCTGGAGGAGCACGGCCTGGACAAGACCGTAAAGCTCATCACCCACAAGCCCGGGGACGTGGTGAAGGCCGGGTGCTTTACCGTGGAGTTTATCCATGTAAATCACTCCATTGCCGACGCCGTGTGCTTCGCCATCCACACGCCGGTGGGCACGGTCATCGTCACCGGGGACTTTAAGATCGACCCCACCGCCAAGGACGGCATGATCGATCTGGCCCGGCTGGGCCAGCTGGGGAATGAAGGCGTGCTGGCCCTGCTGTGCGACTCTACCAACGTGGAGCGCCAGGGCTACACCCCCAGCGAAAACGTGGTGGCGGAGAGCCTGGACCGCCAGTTTAAGGGCTGCGACCAGCGGATCGTAGTCACCACCTTCGCCTCCAATATGCACCGCATCCAGGCGGTGCTGGCCACCGCCCACCGGTACGGGCGGAAGGTAGCCGTCACCGGCCGGAGCATGGAAAACATGCTGAAGGTGGCACAGGAGTTGGGCTATCTCAAGGTGCCCGCCGGCGTGATCGTGGACCTTAACGCCATCCGCTCCATTCCCAACAACAAGCTGGTCATCGTCTCCACCGGCTCCCAGGGGGAAAATATGTCCGCGTTGTACCGGATGGCCTTCTCTACCCACCGGCAGGTGGAGATCCAGGCGGGGGACCGGATCATCATCTCCGCCTCCGCCATTCCCGGCAATGAAAAGGCCATCTCCAAGATCATTAACGAGCTGTACCGCAAGGGGGCCGAGGTGGTCTATGAGAAGAGCGAGGGCCTTCACGTCTCCGGCCACGCCTGCCAGGAGGAGCTGAAGATCATTCATGCCCTAACCAAGCCCAAATTCTTCATCCCCGTTCACGGGGAGCAGCGGCACCTCCAGCTTCACGCCCGGCTGGCCCAGCAGATGGGCATGAACCCACGGAATATTCTGGTGGGCGAGATCGGCACCGTCTTTGAACTCACCGCCAAGTCCTGCAAGGCCGAGGGCACCGTCCAGGCTGGCATGGTGCTGGTGGACGGCACCGGCGTGGGGGATGTGGGCAGCGTGGTCCTGCGGGACCGGAAGCACCTGGCCCAGGACGGCATGATCGTGGTGTGCGTGATCCTGTCCAGTCAGGACGGCTCCGTGATCTCCGGGCCGGATATCATCACCCGGGGCTTTGTCTATGTCAAGGAGTCCGAGGGGCTGATGGACGAGTTAAAGACCGTGGCGGAGGACGCCATCGACCGCTGCGGCCGCCGCCGGGCCCGGGACTGGACAGCCCTGAAATCCGCCATCAAGAGCGATCTCAGCGGCTACCTGTTTCGCACCACCAAGCGCAACCCCATGATCCTGCCGGTGATCATGGAGATTTGAGGCTTGCGTTCCATTGCCTGAATCCAATTATGAATCGTGCCGGAGCGGAAGCTCCGGCACGATTTTCCTATAAAGCAAAAAGCCTGTTTCAAAAAGGACGTGTTCCAAGGCTGAGCCAGCCCTGGACTTTACAGAAAGACTGCGCCGCGGCTTTCCATGATTCTGCCCACCTGGGCCCCGTCCACCTGGGCTGCCGGACGGTCCCGGGCCAGGGCGGCGGCGATCCCCGCCGCCTCTCCCAGGGCCCGGCAGGTGGGCTGGATCCGAATGGCGGACTGGGCCACAAAGTCCGCGCCGACGCACCGCCCGGCAACCAGGAGATTGAGCAGCCCCTTTACCACCAGGCAGCGGTAGGGGACTTCAAACCAGGGCTTTTCCGGGTCCCGGTGGGGCGTGTAGCTCTCCAGTCCGCCGCCGTGGATGTCCACAGGGTAGTTGGATTGGGCCACCCGGTCCGGGAATTTTGTATGGTCCAGCAGCTCCCGGGCGGTGAGCAGATATTCCGTATCCACCCGGCGGCTCTCCCGCACCCCCACCATGGGGGCGACCTGGAGTAGATACGCCTTTTCGCAACCGGGAAAATACTTCCGGCAGAAGGCGATCTGTCGGGCGATGGCCTCCCGGCCCCGGAGCAGAACCGCCGTGCGCTGGAAGGGGTCGGTGGCGTCGGGCAGGTCCAAAAATTCCGGGTGGTTCATGGCCAGGGCGTCGGGCCGCCCGGCCACGGGGAAGAGCTGGAAATAAACGCAATCCTCTTCCATGAGGTCTCCCGCCGCCACCGCCTGGCGGAATACCGGCGTCAATGCCCAATCTCCCTGGGCCGTTACGGCGGCGTAGAGACTCTGCCCGCTGTTTCCGCTCCGGGCGGTGTGGGGGAGGCCGGAGGCGGTGCCCCATTGGTCTAAAAACGCGCCGAATCGGACCAGATCCACCCCGCCCATCAGATAGCGCAGGCTCATGGGCTGGTTGACGCCGTCCCTGCCCCGGAAAATCTGGGCCCCCGCCAGCTTGGAGAGCAGAGCGTCGCCGGTGCAGTCCACAAATACCCGGCCGGACACGGTTTCCAGGCCCCGGCAGGTGGCCACGGTGACGGAGACCACCCGCCCGTTTTCCACCTGGGCCTGGCACAGCGTCACGTTCAGGCAGACTCGCACCCCCGCCTCCCGGCACAACGCCGTCAGGGCCAGGTCCAAGGACGCGGGGTCAAAGGCGGGCCCTTTCCCCAGCCGGGGAGCCAGGTAGGAGTTTTCCACGCCCCCCGGCAGCCGGGAGGTCATCATGGGGCTGACCAGCCCGGCTACCGCCGCGCCGCCCAGACACCCCTGCTGCTCCAGGAGCAGCACTTCCGCGCCGCTCTCCCTTGCCGCCACGGCGGCAAAAACGCCGGAAACGCCGCCGCCGCAGATGACAACTTCCGCCCGGGCCAGTTCAGAGTGTTCCGCCATTGCACGCCTCCCAATAGTTTCTTGTGTTGCAGTCGAGGAAATCCTGTTCCTCCGGCAGATTGCAAACCGCGCTTTCCGGGCACTGCAAGGGGGCAAAGGAGGCAAACAGCAGCCGCTCCCGGGGGAATTCCAGGTTCTCAAAGGGGAACAGCCCGTGGCACAGCCCCGCTGTATCCGCCCAGAGGTTCTCTCCAGACAGCCCTTCCAGCTCGGAAAGGTAAAAATTCGACAAGATCACCTGGGTTCCCGGGCATTTTTTGGCCAGCCCCGCCGCCTCCCTAGGGCTGACCGGCTCCTGCCGGAGCAGATACTGAAGCCTCTGGTCCTCCATCCGGGCGGTGACGATCACCCCCAGCCCCAGCTCGCCTGCCTCCCGGCACAGCTCCTCCGCCGCCTCCAGGGGGTAGCCGTGGATGCCGGGGTAGAGCCGCACGGCCCGGGCCCCCGCCCGGGCGGCCTCCCCCAGCCGGAGGCGCCACCAGGGAAGCGCCGGGTTCAGGCAGATTGCCAGAGAAAAGCCCGTGCCGGACAGCGCTTCCAGCAGGGGACCGTCCCCCTCCCAGGAGTCGTTATAGAAAACGGCGTCCAGGCTGGCCATCAGCCCTCCTCCGACGCCCGCCGCGGCCAGATCGGCCCGGCAGTTTTCCAGACTGCCCCGCCGGAGGCGGCGGTAGGGCCAGTGGCCGGTAAAGCAGCCAAAGTCAAAGAGCATTTCCGTCCCTCCCGTCAAACAGGGCCTGGGCGTTCTCCCACAGAATTTTGCGCCGTTCCTCCTGGGGAAGGGCCAAAACCTGCCCATAGCTCATGGCGAAGGAGCCGGGCATATCCGTACCGAAGACGATCCGATCCTTTCCCAGCAGCTCCAGAGCGTAGGGCAGGTCGTCGAATCGGCAGTTGGAGCCGGAAAAATCCACCCACACATTGGGAAGGTTTTGGATCATGGGCAGGCCGTGGTAGCAGTTGCCCCCCAGGTGGGCCATGAGGAATTTCGTTTCCGGATGGCGCAGGGCCGTCCGGCGGAGATGAACGGCGGTGGACTCCCCGGGAAGCTGCCCCACGGTCTTGGCGAAGGTGTGGACCAGCACGGGAAGACCCCAGGCGCCGCAGTAGTCATACAGCCGGTCGCAGCAGGGCTCGTCGCACAGGCAGCTGACCCAAATTTTCATTCCGGAAAAGCCCTGCTCCTCCACCCCCTGGCGGAGGACCTCCAGGGCCCCGGGCTGCTCCGGAGCCACGGTGACGTAGCCGCCGAAAAGGGGGCCCGAAAGAAGCCGGGCCGCCTGACGGTTGCACTCCTCGATTTCGGCCGGGTCCGGCGTGTGACTGCCCAGGCAGGAGATATAGATTTTTTGGATCCCGTATTTTTCCGCCGCCCGGCGGAGAAGGGCCGCGTCCTGGGCGGCCCGGCCCAGCCAAATGTGGGCATGGGCGTCGAAAATGGGCTCATTCATGCCGCAGCAGCGCCCCCTCCAGCTTAGGGAACAGCTTCCAGCTGGTCCAGGCGACGAGGGTTGCCGGCCCCAGGAACACGAAGGGGATGGACATCCATCCGATCCAGGCCCAAAAGGCGGTGATCAGCGCCAAATGGAGGGCGGCCAGAAGCAGCCCCGCCAGACCGGTGGCCATGGGCAGCAACAGGGCATTTTTCCAGATGGCAGCCAGGGGCAGAGCCACCAGGGCGATCTGGGAGTAGGAATAGATGCTGAACGTGATCAGCAGGTAGCACCCCAGCGCCAGACAGGGCATCATCCAGACGGGCCGTTCCCCATCCACCATCATGGCCAGGATCATGATGGCGTACAGCGGCAGCTGGATGGCCATGGTGGCGGCGCCCTGTTTCCAATTGGCCCGGTAGCTGGCGAAAAAGCCCCGCATCTCAAAGGAGGGAATCTGCCGGGAGAGCTGGTAGCCAATGTCGTACATGGCCGCCAGCGCCGGTCCGGCGGGGATCAGCGCCAGCAGCGCCAGAAGAATCAGACTGAAATTTCCCACCACCAGTCCGATACGGAGCAGCAGCAAAAAAGGCACGAAAAAGAGGATCAGTTTAAAATTTTCCAGAAAAAGCCGGAACATATTTCCCCGGAGGGGGTGGAAGGGCAGATTTTCCGGCGGATCGTTGTTCAGGGACAAGGGATTCACAGCGGCGGCCTCCTTTCAAAGGGTATCTCTATTATACAAGGAAATGGGGCACGGCGCAAGCGTGCCCCATTTCTTTTGGGGAAGGATCATTTCAGGCCGGAAGTGGTGGAGATGCCGTTAAGGAAATACTTCTGCGCAAAGAAGAACAGCACGATCAGCGGCGCGGTAAACACGGTGCTGGCGGCCATCAGCAGAGGCCATTCCGGGTTGTCCGCCTTGCGGAACTGCTGCAAGCCGATGGAGAGGGTGTATTTGCTGGAGCTTTGCAGATACAGCAGCGGCCCGTTCAGGTTGTTCCAGTTGGCGATGAACACCAGCACGGCGATGGTGGTCAGCACGGATTTACACATAGGGTAGACGATGGTATACAGAATACGGATATCATTGGCTCCGTCGATCCGGGCTGCCTCCATGACGGAGGTGGGCAGGGACTTCATGTACTGCCGGCACAGGTAGATATAGTACCCGCTGCCAAAGAAGGTGGGCAGGATCAGGGGTACGAAGGAGTCCGTCAGCCCCAGATTGGACCAGATGCTGTACATGGGGATCTGGGTGACCTGCCAGGGGATCATCATGGTAAACAGGATGATGGGGAAGATAATGGCCCCGCCCTTCCAGGGAATTTTCGTCAGGGAGTAAGCCACCAGCGGGCAAGAGAACAGAATCCCGATTACAGGCAGCACGGAGGTGATCAACGTGTTGACGATGTACTTCTGCATATCCATCCGCTGGAATACAGTGACAAAGTTTTCCCACATGGGCACGTCCGGCAGCCACCGAACCGGCACGGAGAACACCAGGGCGTCGCTCATCAGCGCCGTTCGAACCATCCAAAACAGAGGCATGAAGAAAATGAAGGTGAAAAACAGTAGGGCCAGTATGCCGACAGCCCGAAAGATCCGCTGAGACAGGATGGAACCGTCAATTTTTTTCATATTCTTCGCCTCCCGTTATTCCGCGTCGTAGCTGACGGCTTTTTCGGAGAAGTACATGACGACGGCGGTGGTGATGACCACAATGATCGCCAGCAGAACAGCCATGGCGGAGGCGTAGCCCATCCGGAATTGGAGGAACGCCTTCCGGTACAGATACAGGCAGTAGAACAGCATGGAGTTGGCGGGGCCGCCGCCGGCCACGGCGCTGGTGTCCGTGATGCTGGAGAAGACGTAGGCCTGGGTGAAGTACTGGAAGTGGGAGATAATGGACATGATCACCTGGAATTGGATAGTGGGGGAGATGGAGGGCAGAGTGATGGAGAAGAACTGCCGCACCGGTCCCGCGCCGTCCAGCTCCGCCGCCTCATAAAGCGTCTCCGGCACGCTTCTCAGGGCCGCCAGGTAGATGACCATGCCGGTGCCGCAAGCCCAGGTGTCCATAATGATCAGGGACAGCTTGGTGAAGTTGGGATCTGTGAGCCAGTAAGGGCCCTTTAGACCGAAGAAGCCCAAAAACGTGTTCAGCAGGCCGTATTGTCCGTTCAGCACCCACATGAACAGCATACAGCTTGCAACGGTGGGCACCAGCGTGGGCAGATAGAAAACAGTACGGAACACGGGGATTCCGGGAATTTTCTTTTGATTCAGCAGCAGCGCCAGCAGCAGTGCCATGATCTGCCCCAGAGGAACGCCGATCAGGGTGGCGTATAGCGTGTTGCTAAGGCTTTTCGCCACATACTTGTCATGGAAAATGTCGATATAGTTCTGCAAGCCGATCCAGTCGCACTTGGAGAACAGATTGTAGTTGGTGAAGCTGTAATAAATCGCCATCCCCACCGGAACGATGGTAAAGCACAAAAAGCCGATGATCCAGGGCGAGGCGAAGAGGATGCCCAGAGCGTTGTACCGTAAGCGCTGGCGGCGGGAACCCAGGCGAAGAGCGTTGGATTTGGCCGGTTTGGTTTTCTGCGTCTGCTTAGCCGGGATCTGTTTCAAAGGATCGACCTCCTTTTATCTGTGGGCGGGAACGGGACTGCCCCCGTTGGGAAGCGGGATGCCACGGAGTGTGGCATCCCGCGCGGTGGATTCAGCGATTGGATTATTTGTATTCGGCGGCAGCGGCTTCCACTTCCTCCTGAACGGCGGCGACAGCGGAATCCAGATCCATACGGCCTGCCAGATATTCGGTCATGTAGGTGGTGATGGCGTTCAGATAGGTGTTGACATAGCCGCTCATGGGGAAGGAGCGCAGATCGGAGGTCTGCAGCAGCTGAGCGCCGGCCTTCACGGCGTCGGTGACATCCATGGCCTCCAGAGCCTTCAGAGCGGAGATCCGGGGCATGAAGTTGCCGCGGTTGTAGCCGCCCTCGGCGCGGTAAGCCATGGCGTCCTTGCCGGTCAGGTAGGCAAGAACCTGCCAGGTGGCGTCGGGGTTGGGGGTCTTGGCGTTCATGCAGAACACGCCGCCGGTGAGCATATTGGCGTTGGGCAGAGCGGCAATGCCGTAGTCCTCGCCGTAAACCAGACCCAGCTTGTCAGCGGACTCCTGGAAGCCAGCCAGGCCGCTGTCGCCGTTGAACCGCATGGCGGCCTGTCCGGTCAGGACGGGATCCGTCTCGGTGCAGCGGGTGGTGTAGAAGGTGTCGGCCCAGTTTTTCGCCTGGTCGTAGCCGCCCAGGGCGTCCAGCAGGGTCTTCTGGAATTCGTGGGTCTTCCGGATGCCTTCGTTGTCAAAGTCGGGGTTGCCGTCGGCATCGACCCAGTCAGCGCCAAAGGCCACGGGCCACAGCACGTTGTCCAGCCAGGGGAAGGTGGGATGCAGGCCGACGACCTGAATGGAGCCGTCCTCGCCCAGAACGGTGCAGTCCAGAGCGCACTGCAGCATCTCGTCCATGGTGGTGGGGAAGTGATCCCAGTTGTGCTCAGCCAGCACCTTGGGGTTGTAGAGGATGTAGGTGGTGGAAGCGGTGAAGGGGATGGAGTAGATCTTGCCGTCCACGGAGCAAAGGTTCCAGATGGCGGGCAGGAAGTCGTCCTTGTCAAATTCGGCGTCGCTGTTCACATAGCTGGTCAGTTCCACAATGGCGCCCTCGGCAGCCAGGCTGGGAGCGGTCTCCCAGTTGGCCTGGAAGATGTCGGGAACATTGGAGCCGGCAATGGCGGTGACCACGGCGTCGGCGTTCTTGGCGTTGGACAGCTCGATCTTGATGTCCTCGTGGGTGGCGTTCCAGTCGTCAACCAGCTTCTGGAACCGGTTGGCTTCGGCGGTGGGTTCTTCGGACTCAGCCTGATAGGTCCACACAGTGACGGTGATGGGTCCGCTCGCGGGCGGCTCGGTCTGGCTGTCGGTCTGCTTGGGGGGGTCGGACTGCTTGCTGCCTTCGGTGCCCTTGGGGGGCTGGGACTCTGTCTGACCGGCGGGGCCGCAGGCGACCAGGCCCAGGACCATGATGGCGGCCAGAAGCAGCGCGATGAGTTTCTTCATTTCATTTCCTCCTGTTTTATTGATTTTGAATAAACGGAAAGGATATTTTTCAACCTTTCACTGTTCCGCATTATATCACAAAATCAGTCAAAAGTCTTTGCAGAATATCGCAAGGCTTTTACAGAATGTACAGATTCTTCAAATTTAGTCCGTTTAAATTTGTAAAAGTATTACAAACTCCGGAAATTCAATTCATGCAATCTGTCCCATAGCGCGTAGGACGCCTCCGCCGCTTTCCCCCCGCACAGGGCTCCGGTGCCCCGCCGGTTGGCCATGCCCTGATATTCATAGACCAAAATTTTGTCTACATAGGGGATAAGCGCCGTGACCTGGGCCGCCACCCGGTCCGGGTCCGCCGGCAGCAGGGGGGAGCGGTAGGCCGCCCCTTCGAACCGGAACAGCTCCAGATCCGCCCACAGCGCCGGGCTGCCCGCCCGGTCGTGGGCCAGCCGCAGCCGCCGGAAGGCCTCCGCCGCCTCCTGGACCCCGCCGTTCAGGATGCCCACCCCGTCCTGGTAGGCGATATAGTCGCAGTCCAGCCGGGCCAGCTGCCGGGAGTAGACCTGGTCCGCCGCCGCCTTCCGCACCCCGTAGGGGGCGATGAGCAGCTTCTTGTCCGGGGCCAGGGACCGGGCCTTGGCCCGGTAGGCGTTTACATAGTCGATGAAAAATTCCGGAAAATACCCGTCAATGCCAATTTCGTCCGGCAGGTACCAGCCGAAAAAGCTGGGATGCCCGCCGTAGAGGGCCAGCAGGTCCTCCATGGCCCGGAAGGCCCGATCCCGCACCTGGGGGTCCACCATATTGTCCCGGGCGTGGGTCCAGTCCCCGTAAAAACCGCAGCTGACGAAGATTTTCAGCCCCAGCCGGTCGCACTGGTCGAACAGGACCTCCATGGGGTCCTTGCAGGCCATGTCCTCCGGGAAGGGGTAGGGCCCGCCGGGGAAGTAGCTCTCCCCCCGGTCCGCGTAGCGCAGGCTGGCGCACATCAGCACCACATATTCCATGCCCAGCTCCCGAATTTCCGTGAGCTTTTCCCGCCACTGTTCCTGGGAAAAGGCCCGGCAGTCGGGATTATAGTAGGTCCCCTCCACTTGGCTGTGGTGGTAAAATTCAAACCAGGTGCCGCTGATCATAGCTGGTCCTCCAGGCACCGGTAGAGGGTGTCCCGCAGCTCCGGATGGAGATATTGAATGGTGATGAAGGAGTTGCACACATGCTGGGCGTAAAACAGCCCGATCTCCCCCACCGGGTCCGCCAGGAAATAGGCTCCGGCTGCCCCGTCCCAGCCAAATTCCCCCACGGGGATCTTCCCCTGGGCCTCCACCCGGCACCGGACGCCCAGACCGTAGCTGTAACAGCCCCGGGTGTTGGGGCTTTCCGCCACGAATTCCGGCCGCACCGGGCCCAGCTGGTCCCGACTCATCTCCAGGATGGCCTCCCGGGACACCAGCCGGTAACCCTCGGGTGTCACGCCCCCCAGGGCCAGGGCAGTGGCCAGGCGGATGTAGTCGTCCACGGTGCTGAGAAGCCCCGCCCCGCCGGAGGCGTACCGCTCCGACAGGCGAAAGTGGTTCTCCTGACCCATGGGCTTGTGACTTCCATGAAGATCCAGGTGCACATACTGCGTGGACAGGCGGCCAAGCTGCTCCTGGGTGGGGAAGAAGGTGGTGTCCTTCATGCCCAGCGGGCCGGTGACATTCTGGGCCACATAGTCCTCCAAGGGCTGTCCTGCGGCCTGCTCGATCACCGCCCCCAGCACGTCGTGGCACAGGCTGTACTTAAAATGGGTCCCCGGCTGGAAGCACAGGGGGTCCCGGGCCAGACTTTTCACCAGCTCCCGGGTGGTCTGGGCGCCCTCGGCCCGGGCGGCGGCCAGGCCCGGCCGGGCCAGATCGTAGTCCAGTCCCCCGGTCATGTTCATCAGGCGCCGCACAGTGAGCCGGTTCTTCAGAGGCTCCACGCCGTCGAAGGGCACCTTCACCGGCACCTTCCCAAATTCCGGCAGATATTTTTCCACCGGGTCCTCCAGGGACAGCTTCCCCTCGTCCACCAGACGCAGGGCGCTGACGCAGGTGGTCAGCTTGGTGGCGGAGTAGATCCAGTAGGTGTCCCCGGAAGACACGGGAATTTTTCCTTCCGGGTCGGAAAATCCGGCGCAGTGGCGGTAGACCGGCTCCCCGTGGAGAGTCACGGCGCAGTCGCAGGCGGGAACGCCGAAGCGTTCCGCCACGTCGTCTAAAAAGGCAGTGAGGGGCGCGAAGCGATCCAGCATCGTCTTCCCTCCTTACCCGATGGCGTACATGGGCCCGGAGGCGGCGCCGTAGCCCTCCCAGAAGGCCCGGCCGTCATAGCAGGGGCCGTCCTCGGTCAGACTTTTAAGCGCCACGGCCTTCCCGCCCTGAGCCCGGGAGGCCGCCGCCGCCAGCATCACCCGAATGGACTCGGCCAGCTCCGCCACCGGAGCCAGAATATGGGGCTTGCCCTCCATAAAGTTGCAGATCTGCTCCACCAGGGCGGCATAGAGCCGGTTGGAGTCGATTTTAAAGTGATAGGTGGTCTTGGTGGTCATGATGGTGAGGACGAAGGGCTGCCAGGTGCCGGTGAAGGTGTTGAAAATGGCGCTCTGGCCGCCAGAATAGGAGACGAAGTAGCTCTCTGCGTACTTTTCTCCCGCCTGGCCCCGGCCCATGTACCGGACCGTCTCCGCTCCGGGGCCCAAAATGCCGCCGACGCACTCGGCGATGTGGACGCCGTAGTTGAACTCATCCACCCCGGCGGTGCCGAAGACCTGGACGGTCTTCCCCCGCTCCTCCTCCGGGAGGGCCAGGAATTGCTGGACCTCGTAGGCGTACCGGGCGCTGGAGGCCCCCAGGATCACCTTCCCCTGGGCGGCCAGGGCCTCCACCTTTTTCAGGTCCTTCAGGTTGCCCACCAGGGGCTTGTCGATGAACACGGGCTTGCCCCGCTCCAGAAAGGGCGCGGCGCAGCGCAGATGGTCATCCCAGTCGCAGCCGTGGAGGAAGCCGATGTCGCACAGGTCCGCCAGCTCCTCCAGGGAATGGCAGCGCTTTTCCAGGCCGAAGCGCCTTATAAAGCCCTCCACCTCGCCGTCGTCCCGGAAGGAGTCGTTGTACACGCCCACATACCTGGCCCGTTGATCCTTCTCCATGACCTCCCCGAAGCCCATGGGGTGGGAGGTGTCGATATTTACAGCGCCGACGCGGATCATAGAAAACCCTCACTTTGTCAGTTATTTCCCCCGCAGGCCGGGGATTGCCATCTATATTTAAACATATCCATGAAAAATGGTCAATCTTTCCCCGCCGGATTGTTAAGAACGGACAAAAAATAGAAAATTTCGTGCAATCCAAATAGCCCTTGCGCCAGCCCCCGAATCGTGGTACAATGGGCTGGAAAGGGGGCGGAGCCATGGATCTGCGGGCGCTGCGGCTGTTCTTATTTGACCTGGACGGGACGCTGTATCTGGGGGAGACCCTGTTTCCCTTTACCAAGGAGCTGCTGGCGACCCTCCGGAAAACCGGGCGGGACTACCTGTTTATGACCAACAACTCCTCCAAAAGCGTGGCGGACTATGTAAAAAAGCTCCGCCGGCTTGGGATCCCGGCGGAGGAGTCGGATTTTGTCACCTCCGCCCAGGCAACCTTGGAGTATCTCCGTGAAACCTGCCCGGGGAAGGTGCTTTACGTCTGCGGCACCGCCTCCTTACAAGCGGAGCTGGCGGCGGGGGGCTTTCAAGTGACGGCGGATTACCGCCTGGCCCAGGCGGTGGTCATGGGCTTTGATACGGAGCTGACCTTCCGGAAGCTGGAGGATGTGTGCCGGATCCTGACCCAGCGGGAGGTGCCCTACCTGGCCACCAACCCGGATCTGGTGTGCCCCACGGAATTCGGCTCCGTGCCGGACTGCGGCAGCGTCTGCGCCATGGTGTACAACGCCACCGGCCGGCGGCCCAAGGTCCTGGGCAAGCCGGAGATCGCCATGGTTCACCTTGCCATGGCCCGGAAGGGCGCGTCCCCCGGGGAGACGGCGGTGGTGGGGGACCGGATGTACACGGATATCCAGTGTGGCCTGAACGCCGGGGTCGCCTCCATTTTGGTCATGAGCGGGGAGACCACCCCGGCAATACTGGCCGCCTACCCGGAAAAGCCCACCCTGGTCCTCCCGGACTGCGGCGCGATCCTCCGGGCCATTCAGGAATAGAAGAACCCCCCAAGTCCATAGGGCTTGGGGGGAATTCTGTTATCAATCGGCCACATAGGGCAGCAGGGCGATCTGACGGGCACGCTTGATGGCGGTGGTCAGGTCCCGCTGATGGGCGGCACAGGTGCCGGTGGTGCGGCGGGGAAGGATCTTGCCCCGTTCCGACAGAAAACGGCGAAGCCGTGCGGTATCCTTGTAATCGATGCTGGTCACCTTATCCACGCAGAATGCGCAAACCTTCTTGCGCTTGCGGGGGCGGACACGCTGTTCGTTAGCCACGGAATAACCTCCTTATCGAAACAAAATGTGGAAAAGCGATTCAGAAGGGCAGCTGGGAATCGTCGTCCTCCAGCATGGCAAAGTCCGAATTGCCGGAGGGGGCGGGGGCGGTGTAGCCGCCGTAGCTGCCTTGGGAATTGGTAGCGGGCGCGGCGTAGGAATTGCCGCCGTAGCTGCCGTAGCTCTGGCCGCCGCTCTCGGAATCCCGGCGGCTGTCCCCAAAGTAGACATTTTCCGCCACGATCTCGGCGCTGCGGCGCTTGTTGCCTTCCTTATCCGTCCAGTTCCGGATCTGGAGCCGGCCGGAAACCACGGCCATGCGGCCCTTGGAAAAATACTTGGAAACAAATTCACCGGTCTGCCGCCAAGCGACGCAGTCGATGAAATCCGTCTCCCGCTCGCCCCCGTCCTTGGGGGCAAAGTCCCGGTCCACCGCCAGGGTAAAGCTGGCGACGGCGATGCCGCTTCCGGTGCGGCGCAGCTCTGGGTCACGGGTCAGGCGGCCCATAATGACAATGTGGTTCAGCATAGTGTCTCCTTACGCCTCCACAGCGGTGGTCAGGCAGCGAATGACGCCTTCCGTGATCTTCATTACCCGTTCCAGCTCCGCGGGGAAAGCGGGCTTGGCCTCATAAGTCATGAGGACGTAGTAGCCTTCCGTCAGGTCGTTGATGGGATAGGCCAGACGGCGCTTGCCCCATTCGTTCACTTCGGACAGGGTACCCTCCGCCTCCACCATCGCCTTGAACTTTTCCACAAGCGCGGCGATGCCCTCCTCGCCCTGGGCAGGGTCGATGATGTAGAGGACCTCGTACTTGCCGGTGATCTTAGCCATGTTGAATTGCACCTCCTTTTGGACAGTTGGCCCCCGGGATGCCGGGAGCAAGGATTTTTCCGCATACGCAGACCTAAGTATTATAGGAAACTTTTTCCCGGTTGTCAAGGCTTTTTTCGGGAAAAACCGGGATTTTTTCCCGAAACTGTGGATCCCGCCCGGGGATTTCCCCGGGCGGGACCGCCGCTCAATTCTCCCGCGCGAAATCCGCGCAGACCTTGACAATGTTCTCCGCGCAGAGTCCAAAGTCCTTCAAAACCTCCCAGGCGGGGCCGGAATGGCCAAACTCGTCTTGGACGCCGATCCGGCGGACCCGGGTGGGCCGGGTCTCCGACAGGAAGGAACAGACCGCTTCTCCCAGACCGCCGATGGTGCTGTGCTCCTCGCAGGTGACGATTTTCCCGCATTTTTCCGCGGCGTGGAGCACCAGTGCCTCATCCAGCGGCTTGATGGTGGGCATATTGATCACCATGGCGTCGATGCCCTGACTGGCCAGGACCTCCCCGGCCTTCATGGCCTCGTAGACCATCAGGCCCGTGGCGATGATCGCCACCTGGCTGCCATCCTTTAGGATCTCCCCCTTGCCGATGACAAATTCGTAGTCCTCCCCGTGGAACACGGGCACCGCCAGCCGCCCCAGCCGCATATACACCGGGCCGGGCTGGAGATAGATGGCCCGTACCGCCTTCCGGGCCTCCACCTCGTCGGCGGGGCACAGAACGATCATGCCCGGGATGGACCGCATGAGGGCGATGTCCTCGCAGCACTGATGGCTGGCGCCGTCCTCTCCCACGCTCATGCCGCCGTGGCTGGCGCAGACCTTCACGTTCAGACGGGTATAGCCGATGGAGTTGCGTACCTGCTCAAAGGCCCGCTCCGCCGCGAACATGGCAAAGCTGGAGGCAAAGGCCACCAATCCCGTGGCGGCCAGGCCCGCCGCCACACACATCATGTTGGCCTCGGCGATGCCGCAGTTGAAGTGCCGGTCCGGGAACGCCTTCCGAAAGACACCGGTCTTGGTGGAGCCGGCCAGATCCGCGTCCAGCACCACCACATTGTCAAACTCCGCGCCCAGCTCCGCTAGGCCCCGGCCATATCCTTCCCGGGTGGCCTTTCTGATGATATCCGCCATCACTGCGCCTCCAATTCCCGGAGCTCGGCCTCCAGCTCCTCCATGCCCTGGCGGTACTCCGCCTCGTTGGGGGCTTTGCCGTGCCAGTCCGCTTCGTCCTCCATGTAGCTCACGCCCTTGCCCTTCACCGTCTGCATGACGATGGCGGAGGGCTTGCCCTTGGTAGCCCGGGCCTTGTCCAGCGCCGCCTCGATCTGATCAAAGTCGTGGCCGTCGATCTCCTGGACCGCCAGCCCGAAGGCCGCCAGCTTGTCCGCGATGGGGTAGGGATTCATCACGTCCTGAATCCAGCCATCGATCTGAAGGCCGTTGTTGTCCACGATGATTACCAGGTTGTCCAGCTTGTAGTGGGCGGCAAACATACAGGCCTCCCATACCTGGCCCTCCTCGATCTCCCCGTCGCCCAGGACGGCATACACCCGGGCGGGGATGCCCTGATACTTGAGCCCCAAAGCCATGCCGCAGGCGCAGGAGACGCCCTGGCCCAGGGAGCCGGTGGACATATCCACCCCCGGGACCGAGTCCATGTTGGGGTGGCCCTGGAGATAGCTTCCGTCCTTCCGGAGCGTCGCCAGGTCCTCCACCGGGAAAAAGCCCCGGTTGGCAAGGGCGGCGTAGAGGGCGGGGGCGGTGTGGCCCTTGCTCAGCACGAACCGGTCCCGGTTAGGATCCTTGGGGTTGGCGGGATCCACGTTCATCTCGCGAAAATATAAATAGGTAAGCATGTCCGCGGCGGAAAGACTGCCGCCGGGATGGCCGCACTTGGCGCAGTAGGTGCCCAAAAGAATCCCCATCCGCACCTTGCATGCCTGGATTTGAAGCTTCGTCTTGTCAGAAGATGTCATAAAGAGCATACTCCTTCCTGGAAATTTCGCGTTAACAGTATACTCTATTTCTCCGGCAATTTCTACGGTAACTTTTATTTCTCTCGAAAAATAGATACATTTCATCATTTTACCCACATTTTTCCCGGCGTTTTTGGGTAAAAAGTCATGCGTTTCTCCGTTGACAACGAGATTTTGGGAAAATATAATAATCTTTAGATTATTTTTAAGCAAATGCTTAGGAGGTGGTCCCATGACCCAGCGGGAGCGGGAGGTACTTCGGCTCTTGGAAGCGGAGCCCATGATTTCCCAGCGGCGCCTGGCGGAGAAGCTGGGCATCACCCGGTCCTCCGCCGCGGTACACATCTCCAATCTGATGAAAAAGGGTTATATCGCCGGAAAGGGGTATGTCCTTCATTCGGGGACATATGCAGCGGTAGTCGGCGGCGTCAACGTGGACATTGGGGGCCGTTCCGCGGGGCCTCTGGTGGCGGCGGATTCCAACCCCGGCTCCGTCCGCTTAAGCTTGGGCGGGGTGGGCCGGAATATCGCCCACAATCTGGCCCTGCTGGGCAGGGATGTGCGGCTGCTCACCGCCTTCGGGCGGGATCTGTACGGCCGGCAGGTGGCCGCGTCCTGCGAGGAGCTGGGCATTGATATCAGCCATGTTCTCCAGCCGGAGGATGGCGCCACCTCGGTCTACCTCTACATTTCCGGTCCGGAGGGAGAGATGGCCCTGGCCCTGTCGGACATGGAGATCTGCCGCCGGATCACCCCGGAATACCTGGCGGGGAACCTACCCCTGCTGCAAAACGCCCGGGCGGTGGTGGCGGACGCCAACCTTCCGGCGGAAAGTCTGCGCTATCTGGCGGAAAACTGCCCCCAGGGCCTGTTTTGCGACCCGGTCTCTACCGCCAAGGCGGAAAAACTCCTGCCCATTCTGCCGAAGATCCACACCCTCAAGCCCAACCGGCTGGAAGCGGAGGTGCTGACAGGCGTTTCTATTCGGGATGCCGCCGGAGGCAGGCTCGCCGCCCGGACCCTGCTGGACAAGGGCGTGAAGCGGGTCTTTCTCTCCCTGGGGGCCCGGGGCGTCCTGGCGGCGGAGGGGGACCGGATGCTGCTCCTGCCCAGTCTCAAGGGCCGGCCGGTGAGTACCACCGGCTGCGGCGACGCCTTTATGGCGGGGCTGGTGTGGGCGTATTTGGAGGACCTGGACCTGGCGGAGGCCGCCCAGGCGGGACTTGCCGCCGCCTCGATCGCTATGGAGAGCGAGCAGACCATCAACCCCGCTCTCAGCGCCGATGTTCTGCGGCAGCGGATGGCAGCCAAAGCGGATCTATAATTATACATTATAATAATAAAAGGAAGGTACGCTATGAATCGCTATTTGGACGTGAATCCCCAGGTTTCCGCCGCGCTGGCGGAGGGCCGGCCGGTGGTGGCTCTGGAATCCACCATCATCTCCCACGGAATGCCCTATCCCCAGAATGTTCAGACCGCCCTGGCGGTGGAGGAGATCATTCGGAAAAACGGGGCTGTCCCGGCCACCATCGCCGTCATTGGCGGCCGGCTGAAGGCCGGCCTGACCCCGGAGGAGATCGAGTACTTTGGCAAGAAGGGGCAGGCCATCACCAAGGCCTCCCGCCGGGACCTGCCGGTGCTGTGCGCCCGGGGGGAGGACGGGGCCACCACCGTCACCACCACCATGATCATCGCCCACATGGCGGGGATCCAAGTTTTTGCCACCGGCGGCATCGGCGGGGTCCACCGGGGGGCGGAGACCACCATGGACATCTCCGCCGATTTGGAGGAGCTGGCCCATACCCCGGTGATGGTAATCTGCGCCGGGGCCAAGAGCATCCTGGACCTGGGGCTGACCCTGGAATATCTGGAGACCCACGGGGTGCCGGTGATCGGCTTCGGTACCGAGGAGCTGCCCGCGTTTTACACCCGTACCTCCGGATTTCGGGTGGACTACCAGATCGATACCCCCCAGGAGCTGGCGGCAGCCTTCCGGGTCCAGCGGGAGCTGGGCTATCCCGGGGGAATGCTGGTGACAAACCCCATCCCGGCGGAATACTCCATGGACCCGGCGGTGATCAACACCGCCATCGACCAGGCCATCGCCGAGTGCAACGAAAAGGGCATCCACGGCAAGGCCACCACCCCCTTCCTGCTGGCCCGGGTGGCGGAGCTCACCGGCGGGGACTCTCTGGCGTCCAATATTCAGCTGGTATTCAACAACGCCGCCCTGGCGGCCAAAACCGCCGCCGCCCTGGCAAAGTAAGCGCTTCCGCTTCCCAAAATGGAAAAATGGCTCCCCCGGAAATTCCGGGGGAGCCAAAGATTTTTTATCCGGTTTTGAAGAATTAGACGATCCCCTGGGCCTCCATGGCCTGGGCCACCTTCCGGAAGCCGGCAATATTGGCGCCGGCAACATAGTCGCCTTCCATGCCGTACTCCTTGGCGGCGTCGTCCAGCATGTGGAAGATGTTCACCATGATCCCCTGGAGCCGGCTGTCCACCTCCTGGAAGGTCCAGCTCAGCCGCTGGGAGTTCTGGCTCATCTCCAGGGCGGAGGTGGCGACGCCGCCGGCGTTGGCCGCCTTGCCCGGGCAGAACAGGATGTCGTGGTCCTGGAAATACTTGGTCGCCTCCAGGGTGGTGGGCATATTGGCCCCCTCCGCCACGGCGAAGCAGCCGTTGGAAACCAGTGCCTTGGCGTCCTCCAGGCCCAGCTCATTCTGGGTGGCGCAGGGCAGGGCCACGTCGCACTGCACCGTCCAGACCCCCTTGCCGGGATGGTACTCCGCGCCGGGGCGCTGGGCGGCGTACTCCGTCAGCCGGGCCCGGCGGACCTCCTTGACCTGCTTGAGGGTGGCCACGTCGATGCCCGCCGGGTCGTAGATCCAGCCGGTGGAGTCGGAGCAGGTGACGGGCTTGGCCCCCAGCTGCCAGGCCTTCTGAATGGCGTAGGTGGCTACATTTCCCGCGCCGGACACCGCCACGGTGGAGCCCTTCAGACTCTTGCCGTTGCGCTTGAGCATTTCCTCCGTCAGATACAGCAGGCCGTAGCCCGTGGCCTCGGTCCGGGCCAGGGAGCCGCCGTAGGTCAGACCCTTGCCGGTGAGGACCCCTTCATAGTTCCCCCGGATCCGCTTATACTGACCGTAGAGATAGCCGATCTCCCGGCCGCCCACGCCGATGTCTCCGGCGGGCACGTCGGTGTCCGGGCCGATGTGGCGGTAAAGCTCCGTCATGAAGCTCTGGCAGAAGGCCATGACCTCCCGGTCGGACTTGCCCTTGGGGTCAAAGTCCGCGCCGCCCTTGCCGCCGCCGATGGGCAGCCCTGTCAGGGCGTTTTTGAACACCTGCTCAAAGCCCAAAAACTTGATGACTCCCAAATTCACGGAGGGATGGAACCGCAGGCCCCCTTTGTAAGGG
>CANQXH010000044.1 GCA_947627745.1 uncultured Oscillospiraceae bacterium | reverse complement strand
GCGCAGGGCCAGCACCGCCCCCCGCAGATAGAGAGCGGTCACGTCCCCCCAGGGGCTTTTATACCGGCAGTGTACCGCCGTCCCCGGCACTAGGCCGAAATCCCGCAGCCGCCGGGTCAGCGCGGGGGCGGTGTTCACCTTGATCACAATGGCCCGGCAGCCGGGCCGCAGCCGATCCAAGCTGGTTTCCATGGGTATCCCTCCAAACATCTATGCCATCATATCCCGGGGGAGACGGTTTTGTGCCGGGAGAAGAAAAAAACCTTTCCAAACTGTCGAGGTTGTGATACAATAGGGGAAAAAGATAGAAGGACCTACCTATGGAAGAAAAAATCGCGGCGATCATCGCCGCTTTGAAGGAAATCTATCCCCAGTCCATGTGCGCGCTCCACTATGGCAAGGACTACGAGCTGCTGATCGCCGTGCGGCTCTCCGCCCAGTGTACCGACGCCCGGGTCAATCAGGTGACCCCCGCCCTCTTCGCCGCCTACCCCACTTTGGAGGCCATGGCGGCGGCGGATATCGGGGAGGTGGAGGAGCTGGTGCGCACCTGCGGATTTTTCCACCACAAGGCCCGGGACATCGTGCTGGCCTGCCAGATGCTCCTGTCCGACTTCGGCGGGAAGGTGCCCGGAACCATGGAGGAGCTGCTGCGCATCCCCGGCGTGGGCCGGAAGACCGCCAACCTGCTGCTGGGGGACATCTACCGGGTGCCGGGCAGCGTGGTCTGCGACACCCACTGCATCCGGATTTGCGGCCGCCTGGGCCTCACCGACGGCAGCAAGGATCCGGAAAAGGTAGAGCGGCAGCTTCGGCAGATCCTGCCCCCGGAGGAAAGCTCCGATTTCTGCCACCGGATCGTCCTGTTCGGCCGGGACACCTGCACCGCCCGGGCGCCAAAATGCGGCAGTTGCCCATTGTCTCCCTGGTGCGACCTGGTCAACAAATAAAAGATGCACCCCCCGCCCGGGGGTGCATCTTTTTATGCGGTGCGGCGCGGGCTCCAGGAGGAAACCCGGCCCGCTTTTTGCCGCAATATGGGAGGTGAAAATTCCGCGCCTCCAGAAAATGCCGTTGCTCACATCGGTCACAAAGGCATAGGGCCTCGGCCGCCGCCTCGGCCGGTGCCTCTGCCCGCGTCTGCTATCATATCCTATTCCCACAAATGGGGCAGCGCACCCATTCTGAAAATCACTCTTGCCATCTCATTTACCCTCCTATTTTACTTAAAAGAATAGGAATACCGCGACAAGAGATATAGTGTTCCCCAAAATGTGCGAAAGGGTACTGATTACACAATTCCCCGACTTCTGATAGGTCACCGAAAAAATCAGGCTGTCGATAAATACCGTGGCGACATCATAAGCCACAAGCCCCATGCTTCCCGCGGCAATATGCCCGGCGGCAAAAACGGCAGATGACACCACGGCGCAGAGCCAAAACGGGAGTATTTTCGCTCCTTTCCCAAGGAAGAATCCCCGATACGCGATTTCCTCGCCAAATGCTCCAATGATGACCTGACCTATCAGCAGTGCTGTTTGATCAAAAGACAGGATAGAACCTGTCCGCCCCATGACATGGGCGGTAAATTCTCCGCTGAAAATCAGATTTCCTATTACAAGGGTTCCAATGCCGCTCACGCCTGGCAGCAGCACCCATGCGATCACGCCGGGCTTTTTCAGATCCTCCACGATCGTATGAAAACGCAATCCCGATTCGGCGTTCGGCGTTTTGGCGACCGCTTCCACAATGAAGAAAAACGCGATTCCAACGAACACGGAATAACCCGCGATATTCGAGGACGGCACTATTTTCGTTGCCGTGAGCATCATCATGATCGCCCCGCCGATCATCGTGAGGGCGGTATCCTTTTTCTTCGCTTGTTGATTCTTCACTTCGTTTCCTCCCGCGTCGCCAATATCGCGCCTGTATATACCCGTTCCAAGTGCTTGGCGATCAGCTTTTCTTCGAAGGCAAGGACGTTGTTGGCAAGAATGCTGGCGTATCCGTGAACAAACATCGCAAGGGTGATAAAAACCTCTTTTGTTTGGTCTAAATCCAGCTTCATCCCCTGCCGCATGGCCGAGAGGACGGGTAGGAGCCCTTCGGAATTGATGATTTCAAGCAAACTGCTCCCCTCCGCATACCCCGATTGAAACAGAAACCGAAACAAATTCGGCTCCTCCACGGCAAAACGAATATAATTCAGTCCAATTCCCAGCAGGATCTCCGCTTCGTTTCCCGAAACACGCGTTAAATACGCAGTGTGAAACCGGTCGGTCCGCTCAAAAGCCGCCTGCTTTAGCTCCTCGATGGTCGGGAAGTGATACATCACAGGATGTGTCGAGCAGCTTAGTTTGTTGGAAACCGTCCTTGCGTTGATGTTTTCCCAGCCCGCTTCGCGGGCGATCTCAAAGGCAGCGTCAATGATCATTTCTTTTGTGATTTTAGGTTTTGGTGGCATAACATTTCCTTTCGTTTAGTAATTCTTGTTATGTAACGATAATTACATTATATACCGCGACACTTATTTTGTCAATCTCTTACGTTAAAGATGATCATTGACCAGTAGCCTTCAAGTACGGAGATATGCCTGAAAAAGCAATCGAGCGGATACGCCCTGAAACGCTTAGCGTTCCGATTCCCCGCGCTTTTCGACAGCCGGGAAGAGGAGATGCCGCGATGGGACGCGGAAAGCGCGTTCGAGACCGGGGCGCGCCTGACAAAGGCAAAAAGCGTTAAAAACCCCGCCGGCAGGAAAAGCCCTCGCCGGCGGGGAAATTTTAAAGGGGAGACTGCTTGATCTTGGCAAATTTCCGGGGATATTTTTCCGGAGTGGGGGAGATCTTCCGGAATCGGAGTACCTGGTGCTCCGCCTCCCCGATGGGGAAGGCACGGATCCCGTCCAGCTCCAGTCCCAGCCGGACTATGGCGTTTTTCGCCGCCGCCAGCTCCTCCCCGGCGGCGGGGCCCTTCAGCGCCAGCACCAGCCCGCCCACCTGAACGAAGGGGGCCGTCAGCTCCAGCAGGATATTCAGCCGGGCCACCGCCCTGCTCACGGCAATGTCGTACTGTCCCCGCCGGGACGGAGCAAGCTCCTCCGCCCGGCCGGTGACGCACTCCGCCTCCACGCCCAGGGCGGGCAGCGCCTCCCGAAGCCAGTTCATCCGCTTGCCCAGGGAATCCAGCAGGGTCACCTGGGCCTCCGGGCAGGCAATCTTCACCGGAACGCCGGGGAAACCGGCGCCGCAGCCCACGTCGATGATTCGCTTCCCCCGGGTTTCCGCCGAGAGGAGTACCGTCAGGCTGTCCGCCAGATGCCGCTGGGCGAATTCCCCGGGGTCTGTGACGGCGGTAAGGTTCATCACCCGGTTCTGCTCCAGCACCGCCTGCCCAAAGGCGCGGAGCCGGGCCTTCACCGGCTCCGGCAACTCCAGGCCCAGCCGGGCCAGGGCCTCATTCAGGCTCTGTTCCATCGGTTCCCTGGTCCTCCTGGGGCATGGTCGGCTGAGGGCCGTAAGGCAGGCCGGACAGATCCACCTGGCTTTCGTCCAGGGGATCGAAGGGCGTTTCGGGATTTTCCAGTTGGACCGGCAGGGTCACGGTCTGGATGTGCCAGCACACCAGCAGATCGCACACATCCCCGTAGGAGGCGACGCCCCGGTCATCCCCGCTGACCTTGATATAGGTGTCGTTGGCCTTGTCGGCGAGTTGGGCGGCCTTCTCATCCCGGTTGGATTGGAAATAGTAGTTGTAGTCGTAGAGATCCTGCTGCAAATATTGGTTCACCCCATTGGCAATCTCCTGGGCGGCGTCCCGCCCGGCGGCGCTGTACAGGGCGTTGTAGCAGTACCGGTAGGCCATAAAGTAGCCGGAATACTGAAATTCCGGGCTGGAATTGGCCTGGCAGGCCAGGAAAGCGGCAAAATTGGCGTCCCGCTCCAGGGTGATGCTCATCCGGTGGGCCATTTCATGGCACATGGTAAAGGGAATGCTCACCGCCGGGATCGTGGGATTCACCGCGGCCTCTCCCGTCAGGGGCATGGTCACGCCGGTGATGCCCATGGAGGTGTACATCTCCGCCCAGCCCAGCTTTTTCACCGGCGCGGTGGAGCCGGCGAAGACGGCGTAGTAGTTTTCGTAGGTCAGGCGCTGGAAGCCTTCCCCGGCCTGAGCGGCCAGGGCGTCAAAATCCGCGAAGGAAACGCTGTTCCCCTCCCGCGCCACCTGGGCGGCCAGGGTATTCGCGTGATCCCGGTAGTAGATGGTGGCGTCCTTCAGCTCCTGAAGGGTGTATTCGGAGACGGACAGGTGCAGATCGTCCGCCAAAGCACCGGTGTAGGTATTCAGCCCGCCGATGCCGGTGTGCAGGAAGAAAATCAGGCTGGCCACCGCCAGCACCCAGCCGAACCACTGGATGGGGTTCCAACGCAATATGATCATCAGCACGATGCTGGCTACACAGGCAACGCCCAGCAGCACCAGCAGCAGCTGCCAAAGGCACACATCCACCTGCCCGCTCCAGGCGGCCAAGGCGTCCTGCACGGAACGGGTGAGGAAGGGATAGACCAGGTCCAGTACCTGGCCGTGGGTCTGGGCGAACTGCATCAGGCCCCAGGTGAAGAAGGCCAGCACGCCGGCCACCAGGTAGCCCCGCCAGTATTTCAAAGGAATCGCCTCCTAAAAAACGCAAATGAAAAAAGGCTACAAGCCCTAATTTTTCGCTTTCCCATAGTATAGCACAAAAAATCCCGCTTGTCTCCCCCTAAATTCTTAATTTTTTATGTCGTAGGGTGCGGAAAATCAGGGAAAAAAGAATGCCGGGCGGTTCCAGCCCGGCCCGGTGCCCGACCTGCCTTGCGGCGTGTCGGAATTTTCAGTATTTTAAGTATCTGCGCAGCTTGTCCTCGGCCCGGCGGAGGGTGCGGCTGACGGTGCTTTTGTTCACACCTCGTTCCCGGGCGATCTGAGGGATGGTTTGCTCCTGGAAATAGTAGGCGATGAGCGTTTGGCGCTGGAGCTCTGACAGTTCCTCCCGAATGACCCGCTGCACACGTTTGAGCTGCACCGACTGGGGCAGCCGGGGGCCCAGGTATCCGTCATAGCGTGTATTTTTCATTGCGGTAGTACCCTTTCTCGTAGTACCGGGCGGTAAGCTCCCGCAGCTCGTTGACCTGGGTGAGCATGGGGGACAGCTCCGCGATGCGCCGGCGCAGATGCCAGGCGGCTTCCGGGTCGGTCTCACCGCTGAGAGCTGTGCGCAGCTCCTTCAGGCGGTTTCGCAGGGGGACGGCAGCGGCGCGATAGCCCTCGCTGATTTGCAGCAGGGTCATCGAATCCGCCCCCTTTCGCAGCGGGAACAGGCCAGGCTGGGCGCGTAGACCTCCCCGCCGCACACCGGGCAGAAGCCCGAGGCCGGCTGGGTTTGCGGGTCGGGGTATGGCGGTTGAAAGATGGACTTGCGCATTTCGAACATCCTCTCGGGTAAAATTGCGGTTTGCGCCGAGAAAATAGTCGAATCCTGTACTTTTCCTTTTCATTTGTGCCATCTATTTCCAAGAGGTAGTATACTACACGCTCTGTGTTTTGTCAAGGGAGACAGATAGTCGAAGGGCGTCGCCTTCTGCCGGAGCGGGAAGAATGTTTCTGCAAAGTGTGTAGAGGCCCAAATTCCACCAGATTTTTCCGCCGGGTTGTGCTATTCTAAGAGCAAACCGTAGTCAGGAAAGGAGTGAGCGCGGATGCTGGGTCCACGGATCGCCGCTCTGCGTCGGAAGGCCGGCATGAGCCAGGCGGAGCTGGCTCATCGGCTGAAGCTCAGCCCCAGTGCGATAGGGATGTATGAACAGGGACGGCGGGAGCCGTCGGTAGAGACGCTGGTGGACTTGGCCAGCGCCCTGGGGGTAACGGTGGACTTTCTGCTCACCGGCCAGGCTGAAAATCATCAGGACGAGACCCTGGAAGGGCTCCTGTCTGACCGGGTGGAGAGCGCTTGCCTTCGGATGGCGCAGCGGGGCCGGTCGGTACTGAGTCGGCAGGAGTTGGTGGTGCTGCTGGCGGCGATGCTCATGGAATAGCCTTGACGGCCCGGCCATCATGGGTTATGATGGAGGGGAAAAGGAGGCGTATTCCATGTTGGACAAGCTGTTTATGGCGGAGGCGCTGGCCCTTGCCGGAGAGGCCGCCCGGGACGGGGAGGTGCCGGTGGGCTGCGTGATCGTCCGGGGACAGACCATTGTGGGCCGAGGCCGGAACCGGCGGGAGACGGGCCGCAGCGCCCTGGGCCACGCCGAGATCGAGGCCATCGACCAGGCCTGCCGGACCCTGGGGGGCTGGCGGCTGTGGGAGTGTACCCTGTACGTCACCCTGGAGCCCTGCCCCATGTGCGCCGGTGCCATCATCAACGCCCGGATTCCTCGGGTGGTCTACGGAGCGGCGGACCCCAAAAACGGAGCCTGCGGCTCGGTGTGCAATTTGTTTGACATGCCCTTCAACCACCGCCCGGCGGTGGAGGGGGGCGTGCTGGCGGAGGAATGCGCCGGGGCGCTGCGGGACTTTTTCCGGCAACTGCGGGGAAGGCCGGGAAGCTTTCGGTAGCAAAAGGAGCGGGGAGGCGGAAAATGGATCAGGAGCGTCGAAGCCTGCGGCTGGGAGCGGCCGTGATCGTGTGCGCCGTGGTTCTGCGGCTGGCGGCAACGGGATTTTTCTCCCCCCTGACCCGGACGCTGGAGAGGCCCCAGTTCCTGTCATTGCTGACGTACCTGGAAACGGGCCGGATCGTGGGGCCTTCCCAGACCCTCCCCACCCAGGAAACGGAACCGGCCCCTTCGGTCTCCACGACCCAAACAACCGCCCCGCCTCCCACGGCGGCGGTGTTTTTCCCGGAGGACGCCAGCCGGGTGGAGCTCCAGGATGAGATCGGGGCAGCGCCGGACCTGGCGGCCCTGCTGACGGCGCCTTTGACCCTGACCCTGACCGCTCCTGGTCCCAGGGTGCTGATCCTGCACACCCACACCACCGAGAGCTACACCCCGGAGCCGGGGTGGGAATACACCCCCTCTTCGGATTTCCACAGCCTGGAGGAAGCCTATAATATGCTCGCCGTGGGGGACTATCTGGCCACGCTGCTGGAAGAAAAGGGGATCGAGGCGATCCATGACCGGCAGATCCATGACTACCCCTCCTACAACGGCTCCTATGAGGACGCCCGGGCCGCCATCGAAGGGTATCTGGCCCAATACCCCACCATCCAGGTGGTGCTGGACCTCCACCGGGACGCCGCCGAGAACAGCGACGGCACCCAGGTAGCCCACATTGCCCAGCGGGCGGGTGTCCAGGCCGCCCGGCTGATGCTGGTGATGGGCTCCGACGCCGGCGGGCTGGAGTATCCCGCCTGGCGGGAGAATCTGACCCTGGCGGTGAAGCTCCAGGCGGCGTTGGAGGGCATCTGGCCGGGGCTGTGTCGGCCCCTCGACCTATGCGCCCAGCGATTCAACCAGGATCTAAGCCCCGGAGCCCTGCTCATCGAGGTGGGGGGCGCGGGGAACACCCTGGCCCAGGCCCTGGCGGCTATGGAGCCCCTTGCCCAGGCCTTGACAGCCCTGAGCTCCTAGCCGTTGCGGGGATGCTTTGCCGCCTGGCGCTAGAACTATAAGGTCAAAAAATTCGGGAGGCCCTATTTTGGGGCCTCCCGTTGCTTTTTTCCTTTGTATGGGGCGCGAACCTACCTGAAAATAGAGGGAACTCAAAAGGCGGACAGGGATTTTAGCTGTTTTCGTGTTCCTTGCCGGCGGACGCGGTCCCTTTCCGGCGGCGGACGCATTCGGTGAGCAAAAATTCGATCTGGCCGTTGAGGGAGCGGAAGTCCTCCTCGGCCCAGGCGGCGAGGTCGTCATACAGCCGCTTGCTCAGGCGCAGGGGGATCTGCTTCTTCTGATCGGCCATCAATACAGGCTCCCGGAGTTGACCACCGGCTGGGCGTCCCGGTTGCCGCAGAGGACCACCAGCAGATTCGACACCATGGCGGCTTTCCGCTCCTCGTCCAGCTGGACGGTATTCCGCTCATTCAGCCGCTCCAGGGCCATCTCCACCATGCCCACGGCCCCGTCCACGATCAGCTTCCGGGCGTCCACGATGGCGGAGGCCTGCTGCCGCTGGAGCATAGCCGCCGCGATCTCGGGGGCGTAGGCCAGGTAGGTGATCCGGGCGTCGATGATCTCGATACCGGCGTCCACTACCTTGTCCTGGATGTCGTCCCGGATCCGCTGGGCCACCGTCTCGCTGGAGCCCCGGAGGCTGCCCTCGTCGGCCATGCCGTCGCCGGTGGTGTCCACATTGGGGGCCACGTCGTAGGGATAGAGCCGGACGATGTTCCGCACGGCGCTGTCGCACTGCAAGGACAGGTACTCTTTATAGTTGTCCACATTGAATACCGCCTTAGCGGTGTCCACCACCCGCCACATGACGGCGATGCCGATCTCCACGGGATTGCCCAGGCAGTCGTTGATCTTCTGCCGAGAGTTGGACAGGGTCATGACCTTCAGGGAGATCTTCATGCTGGGCATGGAAACGGAGGCGCTGGACCCGTTCTCCCCCTGGACCACGGCGGCGGCCATGGCGCCCTTCACGTCGCCGCTCTGGCTCAGCCGGGTCTGGGCGGCGGGGTTCACCGCGGAGCAGAAGGGGTTGACGAAGAAGAAGCCCTGGCTCTTCAGGGTTCCGATGTAGTCGCCGAAGAGGGTCAGCACCAGGGCCTCCTGGGGCTTGAGGACTTTCAGGCCCAAAAACAGGATCCAGCCGGTGACGGACCAGATCAGGCCCACCGCCAGGCTGATGCCCCCCAGGACATAGTTGGGGTTGGGATTCATCTCATCGTCCAGCAGGAAAATGGCCAGGATGATCAGCGCGATGGCCGCGATGTACCCGGCTATGGCCGCAAGCAGCACGGGCATGCCGTTTTGCTTTTTACTGAGGATTTTTTCTTCCATGGGGAATTCCCTCCTTCTATTTGATATCAATATGATATCAAATAGAAGGCCTCCTGTCAAGGGCAATTTCCAAGAAATCGCACCTTTTTTTCACGCCCCGGGGCCTCCGGCACGTCCTGGGCGAACAATCCGTAAAGGTCCTCCCCCCGGCGCTCCAAAAACCGGTAAGGGCTGTCCGTTTTTTCCCCGGCGTTGAGGAAGATCCCGGTCTGCCGGGCGATTTTCAGCGCCTCCCCGCCCCGCCGGTTCAGGGCCAGCACCCGGACATAGGGGGCGGGGGCCGCCAGATCCGCCTCCGTCAGCCCCAGGGCGGCGCAGAGGACCATCCGCTGGAGCCGGGTCCGGGGGTAGCGCTTGGACTTGACGGCGGCGAAAATGGCCTCTAAGCCGGCCTCCCGCCGGGCCGCCTTCCAGAGCTTCCGCCACAATCCCTCGGAGCCATAGGGCAGAGCCTCAAACTCCTCCTCCTCCATGGCCCGCAGGCGGGCCAGCACCGCCCGCTCCCCGGCGGCCAGGGTGTGGACCGCCCCACCGGCAAACAAAGGCCGGGCCGGTTCCGGAATATACTCCAGGAAGGACCTTCCCCCCTCGATTTGGGCCCGGAGGGCGGAGGCGGCGGGATTTTCCCGGTCCGGCAGCCCCTCCGTCACCCCGGCGGGGCGGGGGAGGGGCCAGACCTCCATTTTTGCCCCCTGGGCTAAAATGGCCTTGCAGTATTCTACCGCCAAAATATTGTTGGGCTTGGAGGACAGCGCCGGGTCCACCCCCAGGGCCGCCAGGGCCGCCTGCCGGGCGGCGGGGAAGGAGATCCCCCGGTCCAGGTTTTCCCGCAGCAGGGGCGGAAAATCGGCGCAAAGCAGCGCCTCCGCCGCCCGCCGCAGCCTCTCCGGGTCCGGGTCCTCCGCGCCGAAGGACAGAGCACCGCAGAACGGGGCGAGAATGGCCACCCCCCGGGCGGCAAATCCCTCTGCCGAGGACAAGGAAGCAGTCACCGGCAGCTCCAGCACCAGGTCCGCTCCGCAGAGGATCGCTCCTTGAGCCCGGAGGTCCTTGGCAAAAATGGCCGGGGCCCCCCGTTGGACATAGTCCCCGCTCATCAGGCAGACGATGGCCCCGTCGTCCCCCAGCCGGGCCCGCAGGGCGGAAAGCTGCCGCCGGTGCCCCAGGTGGAGGGGGTTATATTCGCAAATGATGCCCGCGATCCGCAAAAAAGTCTCCGCCTTTCTGAAAAAAGCCTTGCGAAATAGAGGTAAATAAGGTAAAATACTTATAGCTATGATACCACAGATTTCCCCAAATGGAAAATACTTTTTTAGGAGGACTTTTGCAAAATGAATGTTCTGGTTATCAACGCGGGAAGCTCTTCCCTCAAATATCAGCTCATGGACCCGGAGACCGGGGCTGTGTCCGCCAAGGGCCTGTGCGAGCGCATCGGCATCGATGGCCGCCTGACCCACAAGGTGGGGGACCGGAAGGTGGAGATGGACATTCCCATGCCCACCCATTCCGAGGCCATCACCGCCGTGCTGGACATCCTGGTGGATAAGGAAAACGGCGTCATCGCCTCCACCGACGAGATCGATGCCGTGGGTCACCGGGTGCTCCATGGCGGCATGAAGTTCAGCGACTCCTGCATCATTGACGACAAGTGCATCAAGGCCATCGAGGACTGCATCCCCCTGGGCCCCCTGCACAACCCCGCCAATCTGATGGGCATCCGGGCCTGCCAGGCCGTCATGCCCGGCAAGCCCCAGGTGGCCGTGTTCGACACCGCCTTCCACATGACCATGCCCCCCAAGGCCTACCGGTACGCCATCCCCAAGACCTACTATGAAAACGACGATATCCGCCGCTACGGCTTCCATGGCACCTCCCACAAATATGTGACCCGCCGGGCCATCGCCCTGACGGGCCGGCAGGACATCAAGCTCATCAACTGCCACCTGGGCAACGGCTCCTCTCTGTCCGCGGTGAAGGACGGCAAGTGCCAGGACACCTCCATGGGTCTGTCCCCCCTGGCCGGCGTCTGCATGGGCACCCGCTCCGGCGATATCGACGCCTGTGTGGTCCAGTTCATCATGAACAAGTACGGCATGACCGCCGACGAGTGCCTGAATATGCTCAATAAGAAGTCCGGCGTCCTGGCCCTGTCCGGGGTGTCCTCCGACTTCCGGGATATCGAAGACGCCGCCGCCAAGGGCAATAGCGATGCCGCCCTGGCCCTGGAGAAGTTTGCCTACGAGGTCCGCAAGTACGTCGGCGCTTACGCCGCCGCCCTGGGCGGATGCGACTGCCTGGTGTTCACCGCCGGCGTGGGCGAGAACTCCGCCTCCATGCGGGCCCGGATCTGCGAGGGCCTGGAGTACATGGGCGTGAAGCTGGACCCGGAGCGGAACAACGTCCGGGGCAAGGAGGCGCTGATCTCCGCCGACGATTCCAAGGTCCAGGTCTGGGTCATCCCCACCAACGAGGAGTTGATGATCGCCCAGGACACCGCCGAGCTGGTCGGAAAAATATAAATCCCGTCAAAAAAGGCCGCCGGTCACCCGGCGGCCTTTCCTTATATTATCCCAGGGCCGCGAGCTGGGCGTACACCCAGTCCGGATCCACCCCCTTGCCGCTGATTTTCACCAGCACGTCCCCAAACCGGACGCAGAAGGAGTTGATCCGCCAGCCCGCTACATCCCCGGCGTCCTGAACCTGGTAGGCCCGGGCCCAGACGGCTTCCTGAGTCAGCTCCCCGATGTTGAAAACCGGGTCATTTACGATTTCCCACAGCGCCTCCGGCACCGTCTCCGCCCTGGGGATGGGGTAGAGGGACAGGTCGTAGTTTTCCCGCTGGGAAACGCTTGTCAGCCGCTTCCCGTCCTCCGGCTGGAAGTACCGGACCTCCCACCGCAGCTCCGCCATGCCCCGGGTGAACAGGCACCGCAGGAAGTCGTATTGCAGGCTCTGATACCGCCGAAGCTCCTCCGCCGTGAACCCGGCCGGAATCTCCTCGGGCAGATACGCCCCGAAATCCGCCTCCGCTCGGGCCTCCTCCCAGGTCAGCTTCCGGTCCACCGGGATCATTTGGGGCCGGATTGCGGTCAGATCCGGCTCGCAGGTGGTGAAGCGGGCCACCAGCGCTTCAAAATCCGCCTGTCCCGCCTCCGTCAGGGCGTCGGCGGTAAAGAGGAAGTAGGTTTCCCCAATTTTTGCCTCCCCCTCTAAAAACAGAACCTTTTCCCCCTGATAGCGGCTCAGAGTGACGGTCACCCCATTGCACAGGCTCTCCGCCGGGTCCGTGTCCAGCAAACAGCACCTGGGAATGGGCCCGGTACTCATGGTCACGGTCAGTTCCGACCCGTCCCGGGCCTGGGTATAGAGCGCCGCCAAAAACGCCTCCCCCTGCGGGGTAAACCCGGCGGAGCCGGTGAAGGTCATCCATTCCTCCCGCGTCTGGGGCAGAAGGCCGCCAATGGCCTCCGCCGTCAGGGGCTCAAAAAACGTCCCCTCCCGGTAGGCAAGATCCTGGGTCAGCAGTTCGCTGCTGGGATTGTACACCGGCTCCCAGTCCGGCGCCACCGGTACGGCGGGAGCCGTCTGCGCCGGCGTGGAACCGGCGTGCTGAGACGGCGCCGTGGAGCAGTCCACCACCGTCTCGCCGGGTTCGGGTTCGTCGTGGGGAAGGGCCTTGGGCAGCGCCGTCCCGACGATGGCCAGCAGCCCCAGGCAGGCCGCCAGGGCGCCCCATTTTACCCATGGGGTCTTGCGCCGGACTTCCTCCGCCTCGGATAGATATTTGGGGTCTACCAGCTCCATCTTTTCCAATAATTCTTCGCCTCTCATAGCGTGTAACCCTCCTTGATGAGATAGTCCCGCAGCTTTTTCCGGCTGCGAAACAGCGAGGTCTTGACATTGCTTTCGGTCAGCCCCAAGCGCCGGGAGATGTCTGCTATGGAGTCCAGGAAGAAGTACCGCCGCAGGAAAATTTTCCGGGCCTCCGGCCGTAATCCTTCCAGAAAGCCGTTGATGGCCTGTTTCAGCTCTCCCTCCGCCAGGCGGCACTCCAGATCGTCCGGCGCGGGGATGGTCTGCTCCATCTCGGCGCTGAGGGCGCAGAGCTTCCCGCTGCGCTTGAGCCGCCCTGCCTCCCGGCACCGGTTCAGGGCGATGTGCCTAGTGATCCGGGCTAAAAAGGCGTACAGATAGTCCCGGGGCTCCTGGGGCGGAATGGCGTTCCAGGCGGCGAGATAAGTGTCGTTTTCGCACTCCTCGGCGGTCTGGAAGTCCTCTGTGACCCCCAGGGCCAGCGCCCGGAGCCGGGCGCCGTATTTTTCCCGGGTCCGGTCGATGGCAACCTCCTCCCGCCGCAGGAACAGCTCCACGATCTGCCGGTCCTCCATTTGTCTCATCTCCTTTTGCTTTTTGAAAGGCCCTTCACTTTCCTAAGCACCGTTTTTCCCCGGCGGGTTACACATTTACAAAAAGAAAGGCGGCAGCCACGTTCGTGACTGCCGCTTATCTGCGGTTGGACCCGAATCAGCCTTCAAAATCGGCGTCCTCGGCGACGACCTCTTCCTCCTCGGCGGGTTCCGCGGGCTGTGCGGGCTCTTCCGGCTCGGCAGGCTCCTGGGGTTCCTCGGCCTCGGCGGGCGCTTCCAGCTCTTCGGTCTCTTCCGGCTCGGCGGGTTCGGCGGGCGCCTCGGCGTTCTGGCAGCAGCACGCACCCTCCTCGGGGGCGGCGTCCTGCTTGCCTTCGCACTTACCGCCGCACTTGCAGGAGCATTTGCCGACCAGCTTCTTGGCCCAGGCGACGATGTTCTCACCGTAGGTAGCGACCAGGTAGACCACACCGGCAACGGCGACGAGAGCGGCGAGAACGTTCAGTAAAGCGTTGATGACTTTCATGGGGGTGCCTCCAATTCGTTGTTTGTATTTATCATATTCAGTATAACCATGTTTCGGAAAAAATGCAACCGTTTTTTTGCGGAACTCCGGCGAAATTTTACAAATATCCCGTTTTCCCCCGGACGCTGACCTCCCCGGAGGCCACCTGCACGGTTTTTCCCCCGGAAAGCTCCACGATCAGGGCCCCTTCCGGGTCCACATCCCGGGCAATGCCGGTTTCTTCTTTCCCGGCCCATTGAAAAACAACCTCCCTGCCCAGCGTGACGCAGTCCCGCCGGTAGCGGTTGAGGAGGTTATCCCTGCCGGAAAGCAAAGCGGCGCGCATTTCATACAGCCGCAGGATCATGGCGGCGGCCAGCCGGTTTCGGTCCACCGGATGGGCTAGAAGCATTTCCAGGGAACAGGCCCGGTTCCCCAGCTCCGGGGGAAAGTCCTCCGGCCGCTGGCGGCAGTTGATGCCGATGCCCGCCACGGCGTAGCGCGCCGCGCCACTCTCCGCCTCTACCGACAGCTCGGTGAGAATCCCCGCCAGCTTCCGGCCATCCCCCACCAGGTCGTTGGTCCACTTGATGCCTGGGCGGAACCCGGTCACATCCTGGATGGCGTCGCACATGGCAACCCCCACGGCGCAGGTCAGGTGCATCAGCGCCCCCGCCAGGCACTCGGGCCGCAGCAGCACCGACAGATATACCCCCATTCCCGGCGGGGAGACGAAGCTCCGGCCCATCCGTCCCCGGCCTCCGGTCTGGCGCTCGGCAATGAGGACGGTGCCCTCGGGGGCGTCCCCGGCGGCCAGGACCTTGAGCCGGGTGTTGGTGGAGTCCGCCTCGGCCAATACCGTGATCCGGTCCTGCCAGGGGTGATCCGGGGGCATCCACGCCAAAATAGCCTCCCGGTCCATCTTTTGGGGCGCGGACCGGAGAAAATAGCCCTGGCGGGTGACGGAGTCGATGACGTAGCCCCGGGCCCGGAGCCGCTCCACGGCCTTCCACACCGCCGCCCGGGAGACGCCCAGAGCCTGCCCGATCTGCTGGCCGGAAAGATACCCCGCCGCCTCCGCCAGAAGCCGCAGGACTCGCTCCTCCATCACCCGATCGCCTCTTTCAGCCGCCGGATGTACCCGGGATCGGTGCCGCAGCAGCCGCCCAGCAGCGCCGCGCCCATTTTTTTACAGTCCGCCCCGATGGCGGCAAATTCCTCCGGTCCCATGGGATATTCCGCCAGACCGGAGGGCCCCACCACCGGGACCCCGGCGTTGGGCTTGCAGATCAGCGGCCCTCGGACATACCGGCGGAGCCGGCTGACCAGACCCGGGGTGTCGGCCCCGGCGGCCACACAGTTAAAGCCCACGGCGGCAGCCCCGGCCTTCTCCAGCTCCCGCAGCACCGGCCCGGCCTCCCGGCCGGAGAACAGGGAACCGTCCGGCTGCATGGTGAAGGTGTACATCACCGCCCCGGCCCCCTCCAGCTCGGCGGCCATGCACACGGCCTCCGCCTCCAGGGGATAAAGCAGGGTCTCCGCGATCAGCAGATCCACCCCGCCGTCCAGCAGACCCCGGATCTGCCGCCGGTAGAGGGCCACCATTTCGTCTGTGTACTGTTCGTCGTAGCTGTCCAGGTCGGCGGCCAGGGTGGTCAGATCCCCGGCAACCAATGCCCCGGGGGCGGCGGACCGGGTCAGGGCCGCCAGCTTGGCGTTGACCTCCTCGGTCTCCCCGTCCAGGCCTGCTTTTTTCAGGGCCAGGGGCTGAGCCTGGAAGGTGGGAGCGTAGAGAATTTGGCTCCCCGCTTCAAAATAGGCCCGCTGGAGCGCTGTCAGCGCCTGGGGATGCTCCAGGATCCACGCCTCGGCGCAGCAGCCCCGGGGCATACCCGCCTTCATTAAATTGGAGCCGGTGGCCCCGTCCAGAAGCACTGTCCCCGACTGGCAGAGCCGGTCAAAATCCTCCCGGGTCAAGCCGGTCACCTCCTTGTTTTCTTTTCATTATACCGGAGGCTGGGAAAAAATGCAACGATTATTGACGCGGCGGGAAAAATTTGCTAGAATAGAGCAGCTAGAAAGGAGCGCGAAGAATGAAAAAATCTGTTTTGAAGGAATATGCCCGCCTGATCGTCCGCAGCGGCATGAATGTGCAGCCGGGGCAGGAGGTCCTGATCCGGGCAGGGCTGGATCAGCCGGAATTTGTAAAGCTGGTGGTGGAGGAGGCCTATAAGGCCAAGGCCAAGGAGGTGCGGGTGGAATTTTCCTACGCCCCCCTGGGCAAGGTCCATGTCCGCTATCAGTCCGTCAAGACCCTGGGCGCGGTGAAGGAGTGGGAGAAGGCCCGGCAGCAGCACTATGTGGACGTGGTGCCCTGCACCCTCTTCCTGGACAGCGAGGACCCTGACGCCAGCAAGGGCCTGAATGCCGCCAAGCTGGCCAAGGCCCGGCGGCTGTCCTATCCCATCCTCAAGCCCTACCGGGACCAGCTGGAAAATAAGCAGCAGTGGTGCATCGCCGCGGTGCCCGGGGCGGCCTGGGCCAAGAAGGTTTTCCCAGGGCTTTCCAAGGGTCAGGCCATTGAAAAGCTCTGGCAGGCCATTTTGGACGCTTCCCGGGTGGAGGGCGACGCCGTGAAGGCCTGGGAGCGCCACGATCAGGACCTGCTGGACCGCTGCGCCTATCTCAACAGCCTGGGGATCGCCTCCCTCCACTATACCGCCGACAACGGCACGGACCTGACCGTGGGCATGATCCCCCAGGCCCAGTTCTGCGGCGGCGGGGAGAATAACAAGCTGGGCATTTTCTTCAACCCCAATATCCCCACGGAGGAATGTTTCATCTCCCCCATGCGGGGCCAGGCCGAGGGCGTGGTCTACGCCACCAAGCCCCTGAGCTACCAGGGCCAGATGATTGAAAACTTCTCCTTCCGCTTTGAGGGCGGCAAGGTGGTGGAGGTCCATGCCGAGAAGGGGGAGGAGCTGCTGAAAACCATGCTCTCCCTGGACGACGGCGCCGTCTACCTGGGCGAGTGCGCCCTGGTGCCCCAGTCCAGCCCCATCGCGAAAAGCGGCCTGCTGTTCTACAACACCCTCTTTGACGAGAACGCCGCCTGCCACCTGGCCCTGGGGGCCGGTTTCGCCGACACCATCCAGGACTTCCAGAACAAGACCCTGGAGGAGTGCCGGGAGATGGGAGTCAACGACTCCATGATCCACACCGATTTTATGATCGGCTGCGACACCATGGACATCGACGCCACTACCTGGGACGGGAAGACCGTTCCCATTTTCCGGGGCGGCGAATGGGCATTTTAATTGGGAAAAATCGAAAAAAAGACTTGCATTTCCCGGAAAGATGTGCTATGATATCCGGGCGATTGAAAAATACGGGGCCTTGCGCCCTTTCCTTAGGGTAAGAAAGAGGTGAACAACATGAAGGAAGGTATCCATCCCAAGTACCAACAGACGACGATTCGCTGTGCCTGTGGCAATGTCTTTACGACTGGCTCCACCAAGAAGGACATCCGCGTTGAGATCTGTTCCAAGTGCCACCCTTTCTATACCGGCAAGCAAAAGCTGGTTGACACCGGTGGACGTGTTGATCGGTTCAACAAGCGTTTTGGCCTGAAATGATGAGGAAAAGCCCGCACTGCGGTTCCGTAGTGCGGGCTTTTTGCGCTCCGCGCTGGAAAAGGAGGAGCTATGCAAATGAATTTGGACACTTCCGCCCCGGAGCGGGCGGTGCTGGTGGGCCTGGCGACGGATATCTTCCCGCCGGAGGAAAACGCCACCGAGGAAAGTCTGGAGGAGCTGGAGGCGCTGCTGGAGACCGCCGGGGGCTTTTGCACCGGCAAGGTGCTTCAGTCCCGCAGGGCCCCGGATTCCCACAGCTTTATCGGGGCGGGCAAGGCCCAGGAGGTCAAAATGCTGGCCCAGTTTACCCAGGCGGACATGGTGATTTTTGACAACGAGCTGTCTCCCGGCCACATCCGGGCCCTGGAGGATCTGTTGGGCCTGCCGGTACTGGACCGCAGCGCGTTGATTTTGGATATTTTCGCTCGACGGGCCCGGACCCGGGAGGGGCGGCTCCAGGTGGAGCTGGCCCAGTACCAGTATCTGCTGCCCCGGCTCTCCGGCATGGGTGAGAGTCTGTCCCGGCAGGGCGGCGGCATCGGCACCCGGGGACCCGGCGAGAGCAAGCTGGAAACGGACCGTCGGCACATCCGGGAGCGGATCGACCGGCTGAAGGGGGAGCTGGAGCAGGTGCGCCAGGTCCGCTCCGTTCAGCGGGAGCGGCGGCAGAAAAACGCCGTGCCGGTGATCGCCCTGGTGGGCTATACCAACGCCGGCAAGTCTACCCTCTTAAACCGGCTCACCGGCGCGGGAATTCCCGCCAATAACCGTCTGTTCGACACGCTGGACACCACCTCCCGGGCCCTTCGGATCGGGGAGGGGACCGACGCCATTTTGTCCGACACCGTGGGCTTTATCGCCAAGCTGCCCCACCATCTGGTGGAGGCCTTCCGGGCCACGCTGGAGGAGCTGGAATACGCCGATCTGCTGCTCCACGTCATTGACGCCTCCGCTCCGGACAGGGAAGCACAGATTCGGGTGGTGGACAAGCTCATCGAGGAGCTGGCCCCGGGAACGCCCGTACTGCGCTGCTACAATAAGGCCGACCTGACCGACGACATTCCAGCGGAGCGGGACTCGGTCGTCCTCTCCGCCAAGACCGGCCAGGGGATGGAGGCGCTTCTTTCCGCCATGGAGCGGGCCCTGAACCGGGGAAAGCGCCGGGTGCGGCTGCTGCTGCCTTATGCCCAGGCGGGCTTTGTGGATGCCCTTCACTCCGGGGCCCAGGTCCTTTCCCTGGAATACACCGGCGAGGGGATCTTGACGGAGGCGGTGGTGGACCCCATTCTCTATGGCCGTCTGCGGGAATACATTGTGGAGGAGCGGTGAGGTGGAGGAGTATTTGGTGCCTTCCGGCTTTGGGGAGGCGGAATTTATTGAGAAAAAATCCCGCTTTATTGGCCGCCTCTGGCCGGTGGAGACCGAGACGGAGGCCCTGGAGCGAATCCAGGAGATCAAAAAGCGCTGCTATGACGCCACCCACAACTGCTGGGCCTATATCATCAAGGACGGCCCCACCCGGTTTTCCGACGATGGGGAGCCGGGGGGCACCGCCGGAATGCCCATTGTTCAGGTCCTGCAGCGGGAGAACCTTTTTAACGCCGTGTGCGTGGTCACCCGGTACTTTGGGGGCATTCTCCTGGGGGCCGGCGGCCTGGTCCGGGCCTATACCAAGGGGGCCAAAATCGCCGTGGACGCCGCTGGGAAATCCGTCAAGCGGGTTTGGAACGTCTACTATCTGCCCTGCCCCTACTCCTTCTATGAACGGGTGCGGTTGGAGGCGCTGTCCGCCGGGGGCGTCATCCAGGATGCCCAGTTCGGGGCGGAGGTGGAGCTGACGGTGCTGCTTCCCCAGGTGGGGGCGGCGGCGTTTCTTACAAAGCTCTCCGACCTCTCGGCTGGGAAGGTGGAAGCGTTGGAGACGGGGAAGGTGTATCGCGCCTTTCCCCTGGGAGAAAGGAGTTCAGATTGACCGTCCGGGAAATTTTGGAGCGGCGGGAGCATGGTTTTTTGAGCGACCACGCCGCCTTTTCTGACCAGAGCCGGGGCCGTGTGCGCCCGGAGCCGCCCCAGCCCGGGGAGGTGCGCACCTGCTATCAGCGGGATACGGATCGGATCGTCCACAGCAAGGCCTTCCGCCGCCTGACCCACAAGACCCAGGTCTTCCTCCAGCCCGAGGGAGACCACTACCGCACCCGGATGACCCACACCCTGGAGGTGTCCCGGATCGCCCGGACCATCACCCGGGGCCTGGGGCTCAACGAGGACCTGACCGAGGCCA
>CANQXH010000043.1 GCA_947627745.1 uncultured Oscillospiraceae bacterium | reverse complement strand
CATAAGTATTGCTCCTTCCTGTCTTTTACTTGTCTACTATTCTATCATACTTGTCCACTTTTTTAGTATACATCCAAAGATGAATTTCAGTCGATGAAAAGCTAAGTTTCCGTTTATCATCTTCCCATTAAAACGGAATACTGAAAATCAGACCGCCCGCGCACCGGCTCCCCGGTGAAAAGTCAACGGTCTTTTTTTACCGTTTTATGATCGGCGGCTGTTTTCCCCCGGCGGGAATTTCGCGCCGATTATTTTCGTTGATTTTTGGAAAGAGTAGTGTTATCATGTAAAAAATGCCCAGTGGAGGGATCAGTGTGTTTGATTATATGCGTATCGCCTGCGCCGTGCCGCAGGTTTCCGTGGGGGATGTGGAGAAAAATACCGCCGACGTCTGCTCCTACCTTGAAAAGGCGGAGCGGGCCCAGTGCGATTTAGTACTTTTCCCGGAGCTGTGCCTGACGGGGTACACCTGCGGCGACCTGTTTTTCCAGGAATCACTGCTCTCCGCCGCTAGGGCGGGATTGGAGACGGTGCTGAAAAAGTCGGCGGAGCTGCCCCGCCTGACGGTCCTGGTGGGCTTGCCCCTGGTGATCGGCGGGCAGATGTACAACATGGCCGCCGTTCTGGCCGCCGGGCGGCTGCTGGGCCTGAGCCCTAAGACGTATCTGCCCAATTACGGAGAATTTTACGAGCGCCGCTGGTTCACCCCCGGCACGGCCCTGGCGGGGAAGACCGTTTCCCTCCGGGAGCTGGGCCTGGAAGGGGAGGGAACCGTCCCGATTGGCCCCGGCCTTCTCTACCGCCTGGGGGACGGGGCGGTGCTGGGGGTGGAGATCTGCGAGGACCTCTGGGCCCCGCTGCCCCCCTCCACCACCCTCTGCCTGGCCGGCGCGGAGGTGATTGCCAACCTTTCGGCATCCAACGAGACCATCGCCAAGCGGGCTTATCGTCGGGATCTGGTGCGGCATCAGTCCGGGGCCTGCCTGTGCGCCTATGCCTATTGCTCCGCCGGACGGACCGAGTCCACCCAGGATCTGATCTTCTCCGGCCACAGCTTGATCGCCGAAAACGGCGCGGTGCTGGTGGAGGAGCCGGAGGAGTTGGCCACGGACTACCTACTGATTCAGGACGTGGACTTGGGGAAGCTCCGCTACGACCGCCGCCACAACAAGTGCTTCCAGGATTCCGCCGCCCTGACCGGCGCCGCCGTCCTCGTGGTGGAAGGGGAGCGGCCCCCCTGCCGGAGCGACGGCAGCCGGTATGCTTTGGAAAAGCAGCCCTTCGTCCCCGCCGCGGGCCGGGAGGAGCGGTGCATGACCATCTTCAACATGCAGGCCGCCGGTCTGCGGAAGCGGCTGGAGACCATCGGCGCCGACGCGGTGGTGGGGGTCTCCGGGGGCCTGGACTCCACCCTGGCGCTGTTGGTGGCCGCCGAGGCCACCCGTCAAATGGGCCGTCCAATGACCAGGGTCCACGGCGTCACCATGCCCTGCTTCGGCACCACGGACCGGACCTACCGCAACGCTCTGACGCTGATGGAAAAGCTGGGCATTCAAATTGCCGAGATTCCCATCGGACCGGCGGTGGAGCGGCATTTTCAGGACATTGGCCAGGACCCCGCCCGGCACGACGCCACCTACGAAAATTCCCAGGCCCGGGAGCGGACCCAGGTGCTGATGGACTATGCCGGAAGGGTAGGCGGCATCGTGGTGGGCACGGGGGATTTGAGCGAGCTGGCCCTGGGCTGGTGTACCTACAACGGCGACCACATGAGCATGTACGGCGTCAACGCCTCCATCCCCAAGACCCTGGTCCGCTGGATGATCGACACCATCTCTAAAATGCCCGCCTTTTCCGCCGCCCGGGAGGTGCTCCAGGACATTCTGGACACCCCCATCAGCCCGGAGCTGCTGCCCCCGGACGCCGCGGGCAACATCGCCCAGCAGACGGAGGACCTGGTGGGCCCCTACGCCCTCCACGACTTTTTCCTCTACTATATGCTCCGCTACGGCTTTTCCCCTAGGAAGATCTACGCCCTGGCCTGCCGGGCCTTTGCCAGCGAATATCCCCCGGAGACGGTGAAAAAATGGCTCCATGAATTTTACCGCCGCTTTTTCACCCAGCAGTTCAAGCGCAGCTGCCTGCCCGACGGGGTGAAGGTGGGCTCCGTCTGCCTGAGCCCCCGGGGGGACTGGCGGATGCCCAGCGACGCCAGCGGCCGCCTCTGGCTGAAAGAGATCGAGGAATTATAATAAAACGCAGGCCCCGGCGGAAGCCGGGGCCAAAATTTACAGCTTTTCCTTTAATCTCCGGATCTCCCGGCGGTAGGCTACCTCTCCCGCGTCGCCGGTGTAGCCCCAGCTTGCCCGGAGGGCAAGGAGCTTTTCCAAGTCCGCGACAGCCCCGGAAATGTCCCCCGCCAGCTCCCGGTAGTATGCGCCCATCTCATAGAAAGTAGTGGTAGGTGCTTTCTGGAGGGACCGGGCTTTTTCGATATACTTCACAGCCCCGGCGTAATCGCCGGTCATGGCGTAGTCCTCGGCGTAGACGCCCCAGGCGAATTCGTCCTCCGGGAAGCGCTCCAGCATCTGCTTCCAGATATTCAGGGCCGTCTCCCGGTCCCCGGACCGCCAGGCGATCAGCCCCCGGTAGTGCAGGGGCTCCCAGGAATCATCCGCTTTCTCGAACGCCCGGCAGACCTGCCCGGCCTCGCCAAAGCGGCTGTCCGCCAAAAGCGCCTCCAGCAGCCAGTGATAAGCCGCCGGAGTCTTGGGAGACAGTGCGGAAAAATAATCAATGATCTCCCGGTGGGAATCCGCCAGCTCATAGTAGGGCTCCCGAAGCCCGGTTGCCTCCGCCAGCTCCCAGAGGGCCGCGGCGCTGTCCGGCCGTAGGGCCAGCGCCGCCTTCGCGTACTCCGCCGCATGGCGGCGGTGGGCGTCCGCCCGGTAATTTTCCAGATAGGCCAGAAGGGTATAGGCCCGGTCGCTGCTGTCTCGACGGGCCTTTTCCAGCAGAAATTCCGCCTCCCGGTCCAAAACCGAATTGTCTGCCTCCCGGTAGGTACGCAGCAGATTTTCGATCCGCTCCATCCGGGTCTCATCCGTCAGGGCGAACAGCTCGTCAATGGTGACCCCAAAATAGGCCGAGATTTCCGGCAGCAGGGAGATATCCGGCGCGTTGGTGCCCGTCTCCCACTTGCTGACGGTCTGGGTGGAGACGCCCAGGGCGCTTGCCATGACCTCCTGGGTCACGCCCCGCCGGACGCGCAGGGACCGAATTTGATTTCCGATTTCCATAGGGGTTCCTCCTTCGATTTGTATGGAAACATCCTATCAGAAGCAATGCCAAAAAGCAATGACGCCGCCGGGGAGGGGAATCGCCGATCCGGCGAATCAGCCCAGGAGCCGGGCCAGCAGATACAGCGCCAGCATATGGGAAGGGTAGAAGGCGTAGCAGGCATACTGAATGGCCTTGGAGCGGGGGCCGGGCTTGCCGTTGTAGAGCCAGATAGGGATCAGCCCCAGCACCGCCAGGCCCTGCTCCGGGAGGACCAGGGTCCATTCACCAAAGGAAAATTCGTACACCAGGCCCCCGATCATCTCCCAGTTGATGTAAAACAGGCACACCAGCTCCCCCAGCCAGCCAAATCGCCGGCCCCGAAAGAGGTAGAACACCAGCACCGTCAAGATCCCGTAGCCGAAGTAGTCCACAAAGGTGACAAAGCCCAGCAGATACCCTGCCGCCGCCACCCCCAGGAAGGACAGGGAGAAGACCCATTTTCCCTTTTCCCTTGCCTTTTCCAGCACCATCATGGCAAGCAAAGACAGGCAGAAGGAAAACAGCACGTTCTGATGGAAGGGGTTGAAGATGCCACCCTCGGTGATCAGATTGAAGGGTATTTCGGAGATCAGGGCGAAGAGAAACATCCGTTTTAGGTATTTTTTCCGGTCGTGGGTGCGGAAAAACCCCTCCACCAGCTGAAAGGCGAAAATGGGGAAGGCCATCCGCCCAATGGCGGTGAGCCAGTTCATCCCCGGCACCACCGTGGACCAGGCGTGGTCGCAAAGCATCAGCGCCATGGCGATACATTTAAGCTGTAAGGCGTCGAGGCATTTCATCCGTTCCAGACGTTCCGTCAGGTTCATAGGCGTTTCCTCCTTCGCGAAAACGGGCCCCGGTGAAAAAGCCGGGGCCCTGTGTTATTCCTTATAGTAGTCGTATTCCAGGATCAGATTGTTTACCCTTACAAACTGCGTCACCAGCTCCGACATCCGCTGCTGGAGCTCCTGGGTGATCTCCTGGGCATCGGGGTCCAGATACATCACCCGGCCGTTGGAGGCGTTGTAGGCGATGCCCTCTGCCACCCAGCTGCCGTTGGGAAACAAAGCGTAGCCGGTGTAGCCCGGATCGAAGGCGTCCCGGCCCAGGTAGGGAAGCTCCGTCTCCACCCCCAGCAGGTTCAGCACCGTGGGCAGCAGGTCGGCGGTGTTCAGGGTCTTGGTGACCTCCATGGCGGGACCGCCGGCGCTCCAGATAAAGCAGGGGGTCTTCTCCACCAGCAGGGCGTCGTCCACCCCGGAGCGCTCCCAGACAAGGTCCTGGTCCTCAATGCCGTAGGTGTAGTGGTCGGTAAACGCCACGATCACCGTGTTCTCCAGCTCCCCGTGGTCCTCCAGCTCCTGCAAAAGCCGAGCAAACAGATCGTCCACCAGCCGGGCCTTCAGGTACATACAGTCCTCTTCCTGATTGCCGGTCATACCCCGGTACTCGGGGTATTTTTTCAGGCCCCAGTAGCTCAGAACCTCGTTGTAAATGTAATTGAGATGTGCGGAACGGGTGATAATAAAGTTCAGTTTCGGCCCTTCCCGGAAAAAGGTCTCCGACACCTGGGGGTAGTTGAACAGGAACTGATCGTCATATAGGTCGTTCTTCGTCTCCTCCGTCACATACTCCTGGTAGGACACATACGCCTCATACCCCATGGCCGGCTCAAAGACGCCCCGGCTGTAAAAGGAGGGATCGTTGTAGTGGAAGGCCAGACTGGAATAGCCCAGCGCGCCCAGCTGGCTTGCCAGGGACTGGCGGAAATCATTGGTCACATAGTCGAAGGCGTATCCCCCTTGACTGGACAGGAAGGAGCCGGTGTTGACGCAGAACTCGGAGTTGAAGGTCCGCACGCCGCCGTAGGGCGGGGTGTAGAAATTGGTAAAGTTGATGCCCTCCTTCATCAGCCGGCAGATGGTGGGGGTGTGCTCCCCGATGGCCCAGTCGTCCATGGACTCCATCAGCACCAGCACCACGTTTTTTCCCTCAAAAAGCCCGGTCATCTCATTTTCCTGGGCGTCTCCCCGGGCGGCAAAGTAGTCATCGATCTCCGCCCGGGCGTCGGCCGCCCGGTTCCCATCCGGCAGGAGGGGGGAGAGGTAGTTGGCCCATACATCCTTGACACCGGTCTGGTAGAGGCCGCAGACCTGATAGAGCCGGTGGGCGTTGAACATATTGTCATAGGCCGCCTCGGCGGACTGGGAGCGCCCGTAGTCGGACACGGCGTATTGGATCATCCGGTCATGGGCAAACACCGCGTCCGGCAGCAGAATCATGCCCAGCACCGCCGCCACGCCGCCCAGGATGGCGGCGGCGTACTTTACCCAGCCCCGGCGGCGGGCAGGCCGGGGGAATTTTACAAGGATCAAAACGCCCAGAAGAATCAGCGCGCCCAGGCTGGCGTACCAGTACCAGGGATAGGTCAGCAGTACGTTGGCATACCCCGCGCCCTCGGAGGCGTAGCGGAAATCCGACAGCCAGAGCATTTCCCGGAACAAAATGAAATAACCCGTCTGCACGGCGGCGTAAAAAACCGACAGGAAGTAGAGGATCCCGTAGATCACCCGGCCGAAGATGCCGGGCAGGAGCCACACCAGGCATCCCAGCAACACCGCCCAGAGGGCGCCGAAGGCCAGGGGCCAAAGGTCCAGCTGGGAAAGGTCCTGGACGGCGTAGCCCATGCTGACAAAGGCGCTTTGGTTTCCCAGGGTCGTCAGGAAGCAAAACGCCGTCCCTTCCACCAGAAAAAAGGACAGAAAAACGGTGAAATAGGGCATCCGCCAGCCCCAGGCCTGCCGCACGGGGGCCGTCTGCCGGTAATTCGCAACCGCATCGCCAATGGTCATTTGGCGGTTCATAGAGGATCCCTCCTTATTTCTCTCAAAACGAAAGTAGCATACAGATGTGAAAAATGTGTAAAGAAAAGAAAAAAACCGATCCCGCCGGAGTAAAAACCCACCGGCGGGACGGTCATGCGGTTAAATTTCGGATCCATTTTCCCCGGCGGATCAGCCAGGCGCCCACAAAGGACTTGACGATCTCCACGCCCTGGCACAGAGCGTACAGGGGAAGAATGGAAATCGAGGTAAACCGGCTCAGAACAAATGCCAGCGGCACACAGACGATCCAGACAAATCCGCTGTCGAACAGGAAGGTCACTCCGGTCTGCCCGCCGGAACGCATGGTGAAATAAATGGCGTTGACGTAGGAATTAAAGGGCATGATCGCGGCGGAGATCAAAATGAGCTGTGTCGCCAGGAGCCGCACCTGGGAGGTAGTGTTGTAGATCAGGGGGAACAGACCGGACAGGAGCGCCAGCACCAGACCGAACAGAACGCCCGAGGCGGCGGCCAGGGCCAGCAGCTTCCGGTTTTCCTCCCGCACCTCCGATTCCCCAGCGCCGGCGCCCATCATCTGCCCCATGAGAATCCCCACGCAGGTCCCCAGGGAGAGAAAGACCACGCTGGTCAGGTTCCAAATGGTGCTGGAGATGTTCATGGCGGGGACTACGTCCAGGCTGCATGTGGAGTAGCACTGATTCATCACCGCCGTGCCGGCGGCCCATAGGGCCTCATTGGCAAGGAGCGGCAGCCCCTTCCGCAGAATATTCCGGAGCAGGAGAGCGGGAATGGCGAAACTGTTGTAAGCGCCCTGAATAAAGGGATTGCGCGCGGGATTCAGGTGGGTCCAAAGGGCCACGATCCCAAGCTCCACATACCTGGAGACCACCGTGGCGATGGCCGCGCCCCGAACGCCCATTTGGGGAGCCCCAAAGTGCCCGAAAATCAGAATATAGTTGAGGGACAGGTTCACCAGCACGGCACAGATGCCGGCGATCATAGGGACCAGCGCCTGCCCGGTCTCCCGGAGGGTGCTGGCGTAGGCGTTGCACAGGGAAAAGGGCAGCAGCCCCAGGAGCATCACCCGCAGATAGATCAGGCCGTAGGCCTGGCACAGCGCGGCGGTGTGGGGATCGCCCTCGCCCTCAAGGTAGAGGCCGATGAGCCCCTGGCCGCCAAACCAGAACAGCCCCACAGCCGCCAAGGACAGCGCCAGGCAGATCAGCAGCTTGAACCGGAAGGTGTGGCGCACCCCCTTGTGATTCTGAGAGCCGAAAAACTGGGCGGTAAAGATGCCGGCCCCGGAGCACGCGCCGAAAATACACAGATTAAAGACAAACAGCAGTCCGTTGACAATGGATACCCCGCTCATTTGGGCGGTCCCCACCTGGCCCACCATGATGTTATCCAACAGGGAAACAAAATTGGTGATCCCGTTTTGAATGATGATGGGCACCGAGACTGCCAGGACCCGTTTATAGAAGGCTCTGTCTCCCAAATAGGGTTTTAACAGGGAGAGCGCCCGTCTTTGCTTAGGAATGTCAGCCAACCTCCTGCCCGTTCAGAAATACCCGCCGGCTCCCCGGGGCACAGATCACAAAGTCCGCCCGGAGCCCGGGAGCGATGGAGCCCACCTCCCGCTCAGAGCCGATGGCGCGGGCCGGATTGTAGGTGGCGGCACGGACCGCATCCTCCTCCGGGATCCCGAAGGAAACTGCGTTTTTCATGCAGTCGAAAAGATTGGTGGCGGAGCCCGCCAGGGTGCCGTCTGCCAGCCGGGCCACGCCGCCGGAGAGGAACACCGGCTGGCCCCCCAGTTCATATTCCCCGTCGGGCATCCCGCAGCAGCGCAGGGCGTCGGAAACCAGGATCATCCGCTCCGGCCCAAACATAGTGAAGGCCAGCCGGATGATGGCGGGATGGATATGGAGCCCGTCGCAGATAATCTCCGCCCGGACGCCTCTTGCCTCCACGGCGGCGGGGATGACGCCGGGCTTCCGGTGATGGATGCCGGGCATGGCGTTGAACAGATGGGTCAGATGGGTGGCCCCCGCTTCAAAGGCGGCCCGGGCGTGGTCGTAGTCCGAATCGGTGTGGGCCACGGAAACGGTGCAAAGGGTCTTGGCCTTTTCCACAAATTCTGCCGCTCCCGGCAGCTCGGGCGCCACGTCCACGATTCTCACAAGTCCGCCGCAGCCCTCGTATAGGGCCCGGAACCCCTCAAAATCCGGATCTTTCAGATATTCCCCGTTTTGCGCCCCCTTTTTCTTCTCGGAAAAGTAGGGGCCCTCCATTTGGATCCCCATCAGCCGGGCATGGCCGGGGAGGGGATGGTCATGGAGCTGCTTTGCCGTGGCAAAGGCCTTTTCCAGCACCGGGTAGGGCAGGGTCATGGATGCGGGGGCGAAGGAGGTCACGCCGTTTTTCGCCAGATACCGGGCCATTTTACACAGACCCTCATAGTCGCCGTCGGAAAAATCCGCCCCGGAGTTGCCGTGGTTGTGAATATCGATCAGACCGGGGATCACTGTGGCCTCATGCAGGTCCACCGCCTCTTCGGGAACCACCTCCGGCAGCACCTGGGCAAACCGCCCGTCCTCCACGGAAAAGGCCCCCTGATGGAACCGAAAATCGGGTCCGTAAAGCCGTGCGTTTTTGTAAAACATGGCGTTATTCCTCACTGTTTCAGCGCCGGCAGACTGGCCGCGGCCACGGACTGGCCCACCCGGCGGGTACGCTCGTCGGGCAGCATCACCTGAATGGCCTGGCTCAGCGCCGGGAACTCGTCGGCCAAAATTTCAAGGCACCTGGACAAGATGGCCTCGCCGCCCTTGCCGGACATGACCCGCCCCAGCACCATCATGTGCCGGATCTCGTAAAACTGGGCGTAAAGCTTCACCGTGTAGGCAAGATAGGCCCCGATATCCCGAAAGACCTGCTTTGCCCGGGGATCGTCCGCCTCCATCAGGGCCTGGACGGCCTTCAGCTTCTCCGCCGGAGTCTGCTTTTCGTCCAGCTCGATGCCCGCCCGGGGAGCCAGCTTGATCACCGCGTCCTGGGAGAAATATTTGCAGCCAACGCCGATGTCCGTGGACCACTCATCCGCCATGGCGTTCTCGTTCAGGTCCACCGGGGCAAAGGCCAGCTCGCTGATCCAGCCCAGGACATTCTGATCCTTGTCCACATAGCCCACGGCCTCGCTGGTGCCCATGGCGATGCCCATGATGGAGCCCACGCCCATGCCCATGGCGCCCGCCAGGGCGGTCACGTCCCCGTCATTGGCAACCACCACCGGCACGTCCCCAATTTCCGCCCCAGCCCGGTCATAGATGGTCTTGACCTCGTCCCACCGGCTGCGGGGCACCTGGATAAACAGGCTGGCCACCATGGGGGCGTTGCCGATGAACACCCCGGCGGAGGATACGCCGATGGCGTCCACCCGGGGCATTTTGGAGGCGGCGGTTTTCAGTGCCGCTACGATGCCGTCAAAGTGATACTTGGGATCGGGCTGGGTCTTGGGGTGCCAGACCACTTCCTCGGAGTAGACGCATTCCCCGTCAATGACGGCGGATACCTTCCGGTCGGAGCCGCCGGCGTCGAAGCCGATGCGGCAACCGTCCAAATGCCCACCGATGGGCCGGGGAGATTCTTTGGACTCCGGGCAGCCCTCCAGAGGCAGGACCAGGATCTCCAAGGGCCGCTCATAGAGCTTCTGGAAAAAGTCAAAGTCAAAGGCTCGCTGGCCGTCAATACTGTAAGCCGCCTGCAGCTTTTTCCCGATCTCGGGGCAGCCGCAGACGCTGACTCGGAAACCGCCGATGGACCAGAGGAGAAATTTCACATACCGCTCCACATAGCGGTAGTCCGCCTCCGCCATCTCCGGGGTGCCGTAGATGCAGGTGCGGCGGACGGAGACGTTGCCCTTTTCCCGCTCCACGGCGATGGCGATGGGTTTTTTGGCCCCCTTGCGGTAGGCCTCCGCCCAGACGCCGAAGGGAATGAAATCCGGGTCCAGTACGGGCGGATGCTGGATCTGATAGGAAATGCCTAAGTATTCCATAAATGTGCGCCTCCCTACGCCTTTACCGCGCCTCTCCGGCCACGGCCGATACGATGCGCGCCATTTCGTTCCATTTCGCTTCCATGTCTTTCGCTAGGGCCATCTGACTTCTGGCCCGGATCAGGTTGTGGGTGGGGTAGGAGACCCGGAAATATCGGTCCCCGTCCAGATAATCCGTCAAAAACCGGACCGCCACCTCCATGGTCATCACATAGGCCCCCATGGGCAGCATCTCGATCTCCAGGGGCTCCAGTCCCTGGGCGGCCTCCAGATAGCCCCGGGTGTAGGCCCGGAACATCTCCAGATCCAGCTTCATTTTGGAGGCGTCCGGCTCATCCTCGGCGGCGGTGGCCGCGCCGAACCGGATGGCGTCCCCGAAGTCATGAACGCTGAGACCGGGCATCACCGTGTCCAGGTCCAGCACGCACAGGGATTTTCGGGTGATCCGATCCAGAAGCACATTGTTGAGCTTGGTGTCGTTGTGGGTCACCCGGAGGGGCAGCTTCCTCTCCTCCTTCATCCGCTGCAAGGCTGTCGCCGCTTCCTCCCGGGCCATGAGAAAGGCAATTTCCTGTCCCACCATGGAAAGCCTGCCCATGGCGTCCCGCTCCATGGCCTGGCGGAGCTGGGCATACCGGTTGGCGGTGTTGTGAAATTCGGGGATGGTCTCAAACAGGGTATCCGCCGGAAAATCCGACAGCAGATGCTGGAACCGGCCGAAGGCCAGGGCGCTTTGGTAGAAGTCCTCCGGGCTCTCCGGCGCGTCCAGGCAAAAGCCGCCTACGAAGTCGTACATTCTCCAGTATTCCCCCTGGGGATCCCGGTAGTAGAACAGTCCGTCGGCGGTGGGCAGAAAGTGAAGGGCCAGCCTTGGGTCCGTCACCCGCTGACGCAGGAAATCCGTGACGGCGCTGGCGTTGGCCATGAGCCGCACCGGATCGTGGAATACATATTGGTTGATCCGCTGCAGCACATACTCGCAGCCGGTGTCGGTGGTGATTTTATAAGTGGTATTGATATGCCCGTGACCGAATTCCTCACATTGGACCATCTGTCCGTCCATGAGAAAGGCGTGGGCCGCTGGTTGGAGCTGCACGCGAGTCACCTCATCACACGAAAATAGGGAGGCCGTCCTGGCCGGTTACATAACACTCTGTATTGTAACACAGATGCCCGGGAAAAGCAATCGGATTTTTGGCTCCGGGATAAATTTTGACGAAAAACGGCGGCGGGAATTTTGGCGCCTCCTGGCTTGATTTCTCCCCAGAGGTATGTTAAAATCAAAACGGATCATTTTTAGTAAAACGCAAGGAGGCGTTCTCATGACCTTTGATACCCTCTGCGTCCACGGTCAGGACCACAAGTATCCCGAGGCCAGCCGCAGCATCACCGTGCCCATCTATCAGACGGCGGCGTTCAGCCACCTGGAAATGGGCCATAACGAGCATGGATTTGACTATACCCGCATCTCCAACCCTACCCGGCAGCGGTTGGAGGAGACGGTCTCCGCTCTGGAAGGAGCCGCCCAGACTCTGGCGGTTTCCTCCGGCATGGCGGCCATCTCCGCTGCCTTTGAGCTGTTCGCCCCGGGGGATCAGGTGATCTGCTCGGCGGATCTCTATGGCGGCACTACGCTGCTGTTCCGGCAGGTGGAGGAGAAGAACGGGATCCATCTCCGCTTTGTGGACACCACGGACCTGGAGGCCGTCCGGCAGGCGGTGGAGCCCAATACCAAGGCCATCTATGTGGAGTCCCCCAGCAATCCCATGATGAACGTGACGGACATCCGGGGCTGCGCCGCCATCGCCAAGGCGGCGGGGGCTCTGCTGATTGTGGACAATACCTTTTTGTCCCCCTATCTGCAAAACCCCATCGCCCTGGGGGCGGACCTGGTGATCCACAGCGGCACCAAGTTTCTGGCAGGTCACAACGACACCATTTCCGGCTTCGTCTGCTGCAAGGACGACGAGGTTGCCGAGCGGCTGCGGGTCATCGTCAAATGTACCGGCGCGGCGCTCTCTCCCTTCGATTGCTTCCTGACCCTGCGAGGGATTAAGACCCTGCCCGTGCGGATGGAGCGGCAGCAGCAAACCGCCATGACCATCGCCAAATGGCTGACCCAGCAGCCCAAGGTGAAGAAGGTCTACTACGCCGGTCTTCCCGCGCATCCGGGCTATGCCCTCAACGCCGCCCAGGCCCGGGGCGCCGGGGCCATGCTGTCCTTCGACATGGGCAGCCAGGAGCAGGCCATCCATGTTCTTAAGCATTTGAAGATCGCCACCTTTGCCGAAAGCTTGGGCGGTCCGGAGACGCTGGTGACCCATCCCGTCATGCAGACCCACCGGGACGTGGATCCCAAGGAGCTGGCAAGCCTGGGCATCACGGGCGCCATGCTCCGGATGTCCGTGGGCCTGGAGGGGGCGGAAGATCTGATCGAGGATCTGCGCCAGGCCATGGAGGATGCGTAAATGGGCTTTGATTTTGATACCCCGGTGGAGCGCCGGGGGACGGGCTGTATTAAGTACGATTTTGCCGTGGAGCGGGGATATCCCGCAGACGTGCTGCCCCTATGGGTGGCGGACATGGATTTTCCTGTTCCGGAATGCGTGACCAAGGCCCTGACGGACCGGGTACGGCACGGTATTTTCGGCTATTCCGACACCAAGGACGGTTATTTCGAGGCGGCGCGAAGCTGGTTTGCTCGCCGCCATGGCCTGACGGTGGAAAAGGAATGGCTCATCAAGACCCCCGGGGTGGTGTTCGCCCTGGCTCAAGCGGTGCGGGCCCTGACGGAGCCCGGGGACGGCGTGGTGATCCAGACCCCGGTCTACGCCCCCTTCCACAGCGTGGTGCGGAACAACGGGCGGAAGCTGCTGGAAAATCCCTTGATCTACCGGGACGGCCGGTATACCGTGGATTTTGACAACCTGGAAAAGCAGCTGAAATCCGCCAGACTTCTTATTCTATGCAGCCCCCACAATCCGGTGTGCAGGGTCTGGACTAAGGACGAGCTGCGGCAGGTGGGGCTTCTCTGCCGGAAATATGACGTGACCGTGGTTTCCGACGAGATCCACTGTGATTTTGCCTTCCCGGAGCATCCCCACACCCCGTTTTTGTCCGCCTGCTCGGAGATGGCGGAGCGGACGGTGATGTGTACCGCCCCCAGCAAGACCTTCAACCTGGCGGGGCTCCAGGTCTCCAACCTCTTTGTACCCGGTCAGGCAATCCGGGAGAAGCTGAAAGCGGAGCTGGAACGGATCGGTTACAGCCAGCTCAACTGCTTGGGCACCGTGGCCTGCCAGGCCGCCTATGAGGGCGGGGAGGAATGGCTGGACGCCTGCAAGGCCTATATGCGGGAGAATCTGGATTTTGTCCGGCAATACCTGGCGGAAAACCTGCCCCAGGTGAAGCTGGTGGAGCCGGAGGGCACCTACTTTGCCTGGCTGGACTGCACCGGCCTGGGCCTGACCGAGGAACAGCTGAACCGGGCCATCATTCAGCGGGGGAAGCTCTGGCTGGACGCCGGCGGCATCTTCGGGCAGGAGGCCGCCCTGTTTCAGCGGGTGGTGCTGGCCTGTCCCCGGTCAACTCTTGAGCGCGCCATGGCGCAATTCTGTGGGGCCTTTGCCTGCCGGGAGGACGTATGAAGATCGGATTTGACAACGACAAGTATATCCAGACCCAGTCCGCCCACATCCGGGAGCGGATCAGCCAGTTCGGCGGCAAGCTGTACCTGGAATTTGGCGGGAAGCTCTATGACGATCACCACGCCTCCCGGGTGCTGCCCGGCTTCCAGCCGGACAGCAAGCTGCGGATGCTTTTGCAGCTGAAAGACCAGGCGGAGATGATCGTGGCCCTCAACGCCGACGATATTGAAAAGAACAAGGTCCGGGGGGACCTGGGCATTACCTATGACCGGGACGTGGTCCGGCTGGTGGACGTGTTCCGAGAGCTGGGGCTGTACGTCAGCAGCGTGGTGCTGACCCGCTATCGGGAGCAGCCCGCCGCCCGGGCCTTTCAGGAGCGGCTGGAGGGGATGGGCCTGCGGGTGTATCACCACTATCCCATTCCCAACTACCCGGCGGACATTCCCGGCATCGTCAGCCCTCAGGGCTACGGCCGGAACGACTATATTGAAACCACCCGGGAGCTGGTGGTGGTCACCGCCCCCGGCCCTGGCAGCGGCAAGCTGGCCACCTGCCTATCCCAGCTGTACCATGAGCATCAGCGGGGGATCCAGGCAGGCTACGCTAAATTTGAGACCTTCCCCATTTGGAACCTGCCTTTGAACCATCCGGTGAACCTGGCCTACGAGGCGGCCACGGCGGACCTGAACGATGTGAACCTGATCGACCCGTTCCATCTGGACGCCTACGGGGTGACCACGGTGAACTACAACCGGGACGTGGAGGCGTTCCCCGTGCTGGTAGCCATGTTTGAAAAGATCCTGGGCCGGTGCCCCTACCAATCTCCCACGGATATGGGGGTGAACATGGCGGGGTACTGCATTACGGACGATCGCGTGGTCCGTGCCGCCGCCCGGCAGGAGATTCTCCGCCGGTACTATGCCGCCCTGTGCGATCAGAAGCAGGGCAAGGGGACGGAGGAGGAGATCCGCCGCCTGGAGCTGCTGATGCGGAAGGCCAATGTGGATCCCTCGGAGCGGAAGGTCGTCCTATCCGCCATGTCCCTGGCGGAAAAGACCGGCCTGCCCGCCGCCGCCATGGAGCTACCCGACGGGCAGATCGTCACCGGCCGGACCACAGACCTGCTGGGCGCCTCCGCCGCCCTGCTGCTCAACGCCCTGAAAACTCTGGGCGGCATCCGGGACGAACTGAAGCTCATCTCGCCCGTGGTGATCGACCCCATCCAGCGGTTGAAGGTGCGGCACCTGGGAAACCGGAACCCCCGGCTCCACACCGACGAGGTGCTGATGGCCCTGTCCATTTGCGCCGCCACCAACCCCACCGCCGAGCTGGCCATGAACCAGCTGGACCTGCTCCGGGGCTGCGAGGTCCATTCCTCTGTGATCCTTTCGGAAGTAGACGTTCGGGTATTCAAGCGCCTGGGGGTGAATCTCACCTGCCAGCCGCAATACGCCTAGAAGGGAAGAAGCCGCTATGAAATTTCATCTGCTTTTCGTCTCCTCCGTCTCCGCCTGCTTTGAACTGGAAAACGACGCGCCCTACTATGCTCCGGAGCCCTATCAGGTGACGCTAAACGGCGCCGTGGCGTTGTCCGGGGTGAAGACCAATGTTTTTTCCCTGTTCGACCTGCACCCCGGCGGGAAATACACCGTGGCGGTGGGGGAGGACAAGCTGAACTTTTCCACCAAGCGGGAAACCGCCTGCCTCAATGTTCGGGACTTTGGCGCCCTGGGCGACGGGGAGAAGGACGATACCCACGCCCTGCAAAACGCCATCAACGCCTGCCCCGTGGGGGGCCGGGTGAAGGTCTCCGCCGGCATCTATCGCACGGGGCCGCTGGTTCTAAAATCCGACATGACCCTGGAGCTGAAAACCGGCGCCCAGCTGCTGGGGGACACCCGGGAGGACCACTATCCGCTGCTCCCCGGGGAGATCCACGACGGGGAGAATAGCAAGCTGATCCAGATCGGCACCTGGGAGGGGGCGCCCTACACCGTCCATCAAAGCCTGATTTCCGCGTTCCACGCCAAAAATATCAACATCGTGGGCCGGGGCATTCTGGACGGCAACGCCCACAACTCCACCTGGTGGCAGGACGTGAAATCCCGTACCGTGGGTCGGCCACGGCTGGTGTTTTTCAACCACTGTTCCAATGTGAATTTCCACGGCATCCTGGGCCGGAATTCCGCCTCCTGGAATTTCCACCCCTATTTCTGCCAGAAGCTGGGCTTTTACCAGATTTCCGTGGAAGCGCCTAAGGACAGCCCCAATACCGACGGCGTCAACCCGGAGTGCTGCGACGACGTGCGGATTTTGGGGGTGCGGTTCAGCGTGGGGGACGACGCCATCGCCATTAAGTCCGGCAAAATCTATATCGGCATGAAGTACAAGACCCCCGCCACCCGCCATGTGATCCGCAACTGCCTGATGGAGCACGCCCACGGGGCGGTGGTCCTGGGCAGCGAGATGTCCGGCGGCATTCGGGAGCTGACGGTGAGCCAGTGCCTCTTTTCCCACACGGACCGGGGAATGCGGATCAAATCCCGCCGGGGACGGGGCAAATACGCGGTGATCGACGGGGTGGAGTTTTCCAACATCCGCATGGTCAACGTGATGGCCCCCCTGGTGATCAATATGTACTATAACTGCGACCCGGACGGCATGTCCGAATACGTCTGGAGCAAGGATCCCTATCCCGTGGACGACACCACCCCCTACCTGGGGGCCTTCACCTTCCGGGACATGGAATGTACCGACTGCGAGTGGGCGGCGGGCTATTTCTACGGCCTGACGGAGCAGCCCATCGGCTCCATCACCATCGAAAACGTCCGCTTCACCTTCAAAAAGGACGCCTCCACCGGTCAGCCCGCCATGATGAGCTATGTGGAGCCCACCTCCCGTATGGGGCTCTACTTCAACTGCGTAAAAAAGGTGACGCTGAAAAACGTCACCATGGAGGGCCAGGCCGGCCCCAAGGTCCTGTTGGAGCATGTGGAAGAACAGGTCGATCAGTAGCAAAAGGCTCGCTGCCGAGGCAGCGAGCCTTTTGCTATCAGATCCCCAGCTGGCCCCGGGTATAATAGGGGGCCAAATAGTCCCAGGTGTTTTCGCACATGACCTTGAACAGCTCCTCACCTTCTTGCAGCGTCAGGCAGCCGCAGAGGGGCTGGTCCTGGAAGGAGGCCAGGAGCTTTTTCCCGTCCCGCTCCATGGCACCCTGGCAGGCCAGATCGATATTGGCCCAGTTCCGGGCCACCAGGGACCGGACCGCCTCCGGCAGGGGCCGGGATACCACCGGGCTGACCATCCCGTTGGAAAAGACGCAGTTGGTCTCCACAATGGCCCCCAGCGGCAGACCAGGCATCTGCCCCTGATTGGGCAGGTTCACATTGGAAACCACGGTCTCCAGCCCGGCGATGGCCCGGATCAGCCGCACCAGCTCCTCCCCGGAGGGGGCCAGAGGCACCGGCAGAGCGCCGGCAGCCATGGCCTCGCTTTTTTCCACCAGACGCCGCTGATTTTCCTCCCGGTAGTCCACGGTGGTCAGGCCAAAGTGCCAGTACTGGACGGTTTCCGGGTCCGCCAGGTACCATTTCCCGCTGACAAATTCCGCCAGATGCCGGTCCCCGGCGGCGCCCAGGGCCCCGTAGCGGCGGTACAGATCCATTTTCACCCGGTTGCCGCAGGCGAAGGTGTCGGTTTTCCAGGCGTCGTGGCGGCCATGGGCGTGGAAGCCGGAGGCGAAATACCGCTCCATAAACCCCGGCAGCAGGGAGAGAATGTCCACATCCCGGTACCGAGCCTCCACGATCCAGGTAAAGTGGTTGATGCCGGAGGCGTCGGTGTACAGGTCCCGCCGGCTTGCCTGAATGCCGGTCCTCTCCTTCAAAACGGCGGCCAGAAAGTCCTGGGCGTGGAACACCTCATGGCAGCAGCCGAAGGCCTTGATCCCCGGGAAGGCGTCGTACAGGGCCTTGACGCAGGCGGACATGGGGTTGGTCAGATTCAGCACCCAGGCCTCGGGGCAGTTTTCCCGGATGGCGGCGGCAAAGCCCTGATAAATGGGCACGGTGCGCATGGTCCGCAGCACGCCGCCGGGGCCCACGGTGTCGCCTACGCTCTGATAGATCCCGTAGGCCTCCGGGGCGTGGACGTCGGAGCGCATCTCCCGGAAGGTGCCCGGGAGAATGGAGATCAGCACAAAGTCCGCCCCGGTCAGCGCCTCGGCCAGGGTGTCCGCCACGGTGTAGCGGAAGGGGGAGCGGACGGCGGGGTTTTCCCCCATTCGCCGGGCGATGGCCTGATTCCGCAGGGCGGCGGTCCGGTCAATGTCATACAGGGCCACCTCGCCGGTCAGTCCCTCCGTCAGGGCCAGATCCTGCATAAAAGAGTGGGCCCAGTTCTTGGAGCCGCCGCCGATGTAGGCGATTTTCAGAGCTTTCATAGCGATCCTTCCTTTATTTCACCCTGCCGGGCGGACAGGGCGTATTCCTTGGGGGTCAGGCCGTACTCGGCCTTAAACGCCCGGTAAAAGCCGGGGTAGTCGGCAAAGCCGCACTGGATGTAGATCTGGCTGGGCCGCTTGCCCTGGGCCATCAGCTGCCGGGCGATGAGCAGCCGCTTTTTTTGGATGTACCGGTGAACGCTGGTGCCCACCAGCCGGTTGAATTCATGGCTCAGATGGTATTTGCTGACGAAAAACCGCTCCGCCAGCTGCTCCAGGGACAGGTCCTCCCCATAATGTAAGTTTACATAATCTATCACCTGAGATACCGCCTGGCTGGACCTGGGGGCTTCCGCCTGCTTTTCCGGCTGGGCCGCCAGCCGGTTGATCTCCACCAGGACCTGGGTCAGCAGGCTGGTCTGGAGCAGGTCGCTGCCGTATTCCTCCTGCTGGCACTCCCGGTAGAGGGCCTGGATCAGGCCGAACAGGGATTTCCACACCTCCGGCTCCGGTCGGAGCCGGTTCCGGTAGCCCGGCTGGGCGGGGTCCAGGCAGCGGAGCAGGGGGGTGACGCTGGTGGAGAGCCGACGTACCAGCTGGGGGTCCACCCAGAGGACGTACCGCTCGTAGCCCGTCATTTCCGGCTGGATGTGGAGCTGGTGCAGCTCCCGTGGACTGATCAGCAAAATATCCCCAGGGGCCACATGGTAGAGCTTGCTCTCGATGGTATAGGTCACGTCCCCGGACACCAGGAAGTACAGCTCAAAAAAATCGTGGTGATGCAGAGCCACCTGCTTGAGATAGGCGTCCCGCTTGTATTGCAGTTCAAAATCCGGCCTCCGCATTTCCTGGCGGGGGTCGAAGCCCTTGGGCGCCACCGCCACGGCGGCCACCTCCGATCCGGGATGGAATAAAATTATCATACTCTTTCCGCCGGAAAATGTCAACGCCAAACTGCGCAATATTCGCAATGTTTTCCCGCAAATTCTGCTATTTTCATGGGAAAACATTGGGCTTATAATGGAACCAAATCCAGCGAGCAATTTGCGAAATCAATTTTTAATATCGGAGGGCAAGGTCATGGAAAAACTCAATTACAAGGTTCTTAAACAATCCGGCTATACCGGCTACATTCTGGAGAAGGCGCCGGAGAAGGTCCTGCAGTTCGGCGAGGGCAATTTCCTTCGGGCGTTCGTCAACTACTGGTTCGACGTGGCCAACGAGAAGGCGGGCTGGAATGGCAAGTGCGTTTTGGTGCAACCCATCGCCATGGGCCTGACCGGCCTGATCAACGCCCAGGAGGGGCTCTACACCCTCTATCTCCGGGGCATGGAAAACGGTCAGAAGGTGGACCGGAAGCGGGTCATCTCCTCCGTCTCCCGGTGCCTCAACCCCTATGAGCGGGAGGGGTACGACAGCATGATGGCCCTGGCCGTGTCGGACGATCTGGAATATGTGGTGTCCAACACCACCGAGGCCGGCATCGTCTACGACCCCGCCTGCCAGTTTAGCGACGCCCCCGCCTCCTCCTTCCCCGGCAAGCTGACCCAGGTGCTCTACGCCCGGTACAAGGCCGGGAAGCCGGGTCTCGTGATCCTCTC
>CANQXH010000042.1 GCA_947627745.1 uncultured Oscillospiraceae bacterium | reverse complement strand
CTTCTGGCATTTCTATACCGGAGAAAGCAGCAAGGAAATATACCGGCAGGCCCCGGCGAGGGCTATGAATGTGGCTTATCTTCCGTATCATTCCCTCAGCCCGGAAATGGCGGTTGATCGCCTGAAAAGTACCTATCAGGCGAAACACGGCGGGTAAACACAAGGGCCGTATGGGATAAGGAGGGATACTAATGTCCCTAATGTTCCTAATGATGTCCCTATTCTCGTCAAACGGTTCTCCGATAAACGTGCCTGTTCGGAAGCAGTTACTCCAACATTTATTTTGGAACCTATTTTTTACATTTCATAAACCGAGAGTCATTGACTTGACCCTCGGTTTATTCTTTTTTTCGGCTTTAGCCGATAAAATGTGCTTATCCCGATGTCATGTGGAGGTGCATACCATGTCAGAAGATCTGGAAGTATTCAAAAAACTGGCCGAAGCTGAAGAGACTCCTGATTTCTCTGTTCCTTTCACTGGGAACTATGAAGTTGATCAGCAAATCGTCGAGCATAAGGCTTGGTTAAAAACCATTCGTCACGAGCAGCCAAGCCCAAAGCGCCACTACCGTGTCGGCATCTATATTCGATACTTCAATCAGACGAAACACGACAACTATCTTGAATACCATATCCATCAATACCAAGATACGATGGCGCTTTGTCCTAATTGGGAGCTGGTTGATTTCTATATTGACGAAGGCGCTACCGCTCCAAACATGGAAAGCGCCAAAGAGTGGTGCAGGTTGTTGAGCGATTGTTTCGCCGGAAAAGTGGATCTGATTATTACACAAAAGGTGTCTAATGTCTCAAAAAAGCATTACGAGATCACAATCGTGGCACGACTGCTTGCTGCTCTCGAAAAGCCGGTAGGGATCTACTTCGTTTCTGAGAATATCTTCACGATTGCCTCCTATTACCAGCATGACAGCCATGACACGGAGTTCTTTCCTTCAGAAGATTGGGAAGTGCTGCCCGAGGATAAAGCGGAAGAACTTCCACTCTTGATGGGAGGTGCAAATGATGCTTGATACTGAAAGCAAGCGTCGGAAAGAACAGCAGAAGCAGAAGGTCAAGAAGCGGTACAACGTAACTATCGATCCCGAAAACTACAGGTTCATTCCGGCGAAAAAGCAGATGGACTATTACGACAATGACGTCAACCAGCGGGTTGCGATATATGTCCGCGTTTCGACGGATGATGTTCGGCAGACTACTTCGTATGAACTGCAGAAGAAGTATTACGAGGAGTTCGTTACCCGGCATCCGAACTGGACGCTGGTCAAGATTTACGCCGATGAAGGTATCAGCGGAACTTCTCTCAAAAAGCGGGATGAATTCAATAAGATGATTGCTGATTGCCGTGCCGGGAAGATTGACATGATCATAACTAAATCCGTTTCCCGTTTCGCAAGAAATGTGGAGGACTTCATCGGCACGGTTCGTAATCTTGCAGAACTCAAACCACGGGTAGGCGTTTTCTTTGAGTCAGAAGCGATCTTCTCTCTAAACGACGACTCACAGATGGCGTTAACCTTCCAGGCAACAATGGCTGAGGAAGAGTCGCACATCCGAAGCCGCAGCATGGAAACATCGCTGCGGATGCGATTGGATCATGGTATCCCGCTCACTCCCAAACTGTTCGGATATACCCACGACGAAGAGGGAGAGCTTCAGGTGAATCCCGAAGAGGCTCCGACGGTCAAGCTTATGTTTTATATGTATCTGTATGGCTATTCCACACAGCAGATTGCAGATACTCTCATTGCGCAGGAGAGGCTGTCCTATTTCGGAAAACTCTGCTGGACTGCAAGCGGCGTTGCTTCAGTACTTCGCAATGAGCGCCATTGTGGTGATGTCCTGACCCGCAAGACCTATACCGAAAACTACCGGACTCATCGTACCTTGAAAAACAGCGGAGAGAAGCCGCAGAGCTGGTACTTCAATCATCACACGGCAATTGTCTCTCGGGATGATTTCAATGCCGTTCAGCGGATGCTCGACAATGCAAAGTATGGAAATAAGTCAATTCTTCCTGAACTACGGGTGATCGGCAGTGGAATCCTCAAGGGCTTTGTTACCATAAATCCGCGCTGGGCAGGATTCAAAGAAGCAGATTATATGAGTGCTGCACAGAGTGTTTACAGCAAATCCGCTGATGAGGAGGTACAGGGATCCGCAGAGCAGGAAGTTAAGATTGAAGCTGAGCCGGGAGATTTTGACCTTCGTGGCTTTGAAATCACTCGAACGGAATTCTTCGGATCGTATAGCCAACCTTTTGTGACATTCGAAGACAGAAAGATAAAGTTCAGCATAGCCTGTATCAGAAAATTCGGAGAAAAAAGCTATGTTGAAATGCTGATTAATCCTGTTGAAAAGAAGTTTGCCGTGCGTCCCACTGATCCGAGCAACCGTAATGGTGTTTTGATTTCAAAGACTTGTGGTGGTCGACCAAAATCAAGAGCAATTTCCTCGGCAGCATTTAGCGATACCGTGTTCTCTCTGTTCGGGTGGAATACCAATTGTAAGTACCGAATAACCGGAGTGCTATGTGAAGGCGAAGGGGAACTTGCATATATCTTCGATGCAAAAGATTCAGAAGCATTTTTTAAGTCCTATATTTTACCCGCAAAAGAGTCAGATGACGGCACAACCGGAAGTGTGCAGCCCTTAACTACCATTGGGAAACATATCCGAGCTATTCCTGAACAATGGACAAGTACATTTGGCAAGGAGTTTTATCTTCATGAGCAGCCTCTTTCTGCTCTTGCCAGCATGACAAAGTCAGATTGGGAGTTGCGGATAAAAGGCCAGCTCTATGAGACCGGAAAGAAATTAAACGTGACCGGCTTCGATGAATTGAAGCAGTATATCACACACGAATTAGGTGGCGTTATGCCACAGGAGGTAAGCAATGGAAGTTTGGAATAATGAATACCGCATGGGCGATCCTGCTGCGGTGTATCAGGTTGCAGAGGTTAAAGAACGGTTGAATCCTGAGACTCCTTTGTTGGAGAAGGGCGATGAGATCATTGACATGGGAGCGGATTTTGATTTTGACGGCTTCCAGGTGGTACGAAGAGAGTTCTTTGCTCACTTATCGGAACCCGCAGTCACATTTAACAACTGCAGGTTCTACGTAAACAGCGCATGCCTGAATAAGTTCCCCGATACCAACTTTGTGCAGGTGCTGGTAAATCGGAACACGAAGATCATGGCACTACGTCCATGTGCCGAGAACGCAAGAGACTCTTTTGCCTGGTGCAGTATAAGCAAGGGTAAGAAAAAGCCGAAACAGACAACGTGTAAGCTGTTCTTTGCGAAGATTGTCTCTCTCATGGAATGGAATCCTGACTATCGGTATAAGCTTCTCGGTAGACTCATTCATGCAAACGGGCAGTACATGATTGCTTTCGATCTCAATGCAACGGAAACATACCAGCGTACATTTCCAGAAGGAGCCAAACCGAAGACTTCAAGGACGCCTGTGTTTCCTGCAGGATGGCAGGATCAGTTCGGCTTGCCTTACAAGGAGCATCAGCAGTCAATGCAGATCAATATTTTTGATGGGTATGCGATTTACTCCATTAAGGACATATCTGCTTCCGAGCCTGCAGAAGAAGAAAAGCCGGCCTCTGCGGATCCGCAGGTACCTTCGCAGCGGTATTCCCCGGAGGTGAACTATGAGTAATGCAAGCAATGTAGTGGTGACGATGGCGGTTGATACCAAGAAGTACGGCATCCGTATTCACAAAGCGTTGTTCCGTCAGCTTGGTGAGCCGAGGCATATTCAGCTCCTTGTGAATCCTGACGACGGGGTTGTGGCAATTCAAACTGTTGAGAAGGAAATGTCTGGTGGACAGACGCATCGGATTGTGGAGAAGCGTATGCAGTCGGAAAGCTCGTATGAAATCTACAGCAGACCCTTTATACGGAAGCTGCTAGAAGTTGAACCCGGAATCGAGGACGGTTGGTCGTACCGGCTCACGGGTAATGTCATCCCGTCCTTGAGGGTGGCTGTCTTCTCCTTAAAAACATTACAGAGAATAGATCGGTAGGAAAAGCTATGGATGAGAAATCCCTTAGACCGCTAAAGATAGAACCCCAATTTAAGAATCTGATTAGGCCGCTTCAAAGGAAGGAATACGTTCAGTTGGAGCAAAACATTCTTTCTGACGGATGCCGTGATCCGATTATCATATGGAACGAAGTTATCGTTGACGGTCATAATCGATATGAAATATGCATGAGGCATCAAATCCCATTCGCCGTCGTTGAGATGGACTTTTCCTGTGAGGCGGAGGCCATCGCTTGGATTTGTGCTAATCAGCTTGGCAGGAGAAACATCTCTGAGGAAACTCGGAAGTTTCTTATCGGCAAACAATTTGAGGCTGAGAAGCTTGCCGGAGTTATCAAGAACCCAAATGGAAATAATCAATACCGTGTATACGATGAGGCTTTGGACATAGATCTCCAAGAACGAGATAAGGAAATACATTCTCGCAGTAAGACGGCAGAAAAGATCGCAAAGGATAACAATATCTCAAAGGGTACAGTCGAAAAATACGCCATCTATGCAAGGGCACTTGAAACTCTCGCCAAGAAGGACTCAACAATCGTACCGAAAATTCTTTCCGGGCAGTACAAGATTGCCCATAAAAACGTAGTAGAACTCTCAAAACTAAGCCCGCAGGAGATAAGAAAGGTTGAGCGGAGGATTAAAAAAATGCAGCAACCATTTATCCAGTATAACCAGAGCAGAAGTGCCATTAATGAGGTTTCAGAAAGCACCAAAGATGCTGTTGCAGTTACATCTATTAAAGATATGCCTGCATTTGACCCGGATGCTGACATCAATGTACTAACACTGACAATTCCTTCCTGGTCAAGCTCTATCGACAGGGTGCGGAATCAAACAGATTTGTCCATCATCTCGATCCGTGCAAGAGAAGGGCTTGTCAAACAGCTGCATTCTCTGATCGACCATGTGAGTGATCTGCTGGGCGCTATCAAGGAGGATTAAATGGAAGATCTGAATCAATTTGTCCCCAATGTCCATTTTGAAAAGATTCCGATTAAGAATCTGGTTTCCAATCAGAAATACCAGCGGAATCTGTCTCAAAGTCACATTGCCCGGGCCGCTGCAAACTTTGACCTGTATCAGATCAACCCTGTGAAAGTCAGTAGGCGTGACGGAGTGAATTATGTGTTCAATGGGCAGCACACAATTGAGATCGTCGCCCTAGTTTCAGGCTCGCGGGATACTCCTGTGTGGTGCATGATCTACGAGGAACTCGTCTATGAGCACGAGGCCGACATCTTTGCCAACCAGCAGAAATTCGTCAAGCCCCTAAGTCCGTATGAAGTATTTCTGGCGAACTTGGAAGCCGGGAACGATGATCAATTGATTATTCGTGATCTCGTGGAGTCATACGGCCTTGTAGTAGGCACCAAAAAGGCTCCCGGTGTGATCTGCGCTGTCTCAACACTGGAGCAGATTTATCAGAAGTACGGTTATCACACACTTAATCGGGTACTTAGGCTTTGCATCGGCACCTGGGAAGGAGATGTGAACTCCTTCTCAGCCAACATGCTCAATGGGCTTTCCAAGTTGATATCGGTTTTTGGAGATCAACTGAATGACGAAATCTTTAAGGAAAAAGTCGGAGCCGTTTCTGTCAAGCAACTTGTTCGTACAGCAAAAGAGCGGCATGCCGGTTCGATGGGTTTTGCAGAGGCGATGCTGATTGAATATAACGGAAAGAAGAAAAATCCCGCACAGCGACTTTCACTCAATAAACTGCATGCACGGGAATCTTCAATTTTCTCCGGTTTGGAGGATACCTCCGCGCAGGATGAGGATTGGAATGACGACACTGAAAACGCGGATGACGAGTTTTAGTAGATGTTGGACGATTCAAAAAAGAAAACCGCCACTTTTTCAGTGACGGTCCCATTGTGCTTGTTTTGACTTTGATTTTACCGGATCAGCCAGTCGTAATCCTGTCTGCAATCTACAACATAATCAGCGTATACGATGTCATCCACGATCTGAAAGATAATCATATACCGCTTTTCAAACAGAATAGAACGATAGGCGTTTCTGGGAATATATTCTCCGTTGAGCCACGGGCAGCGCTGCGGCATAAGTTCCAATGATTTTGCAACCTTTTCAAATTCGGCTGTCAATCGTTCCGCAGCTTCCGGACTGACCTGCGCGAGAAACGCAGCATGGGAAACGAGCATTTGCGCAGCACGTTCCGAGACAATCACGCGGTACTTATTCTGTCTTTCCATGTCCCGAAGCCTCCCGGATCGCTCCGCGCATCATGGACGCGACCTCATCTACAGAATAGCCTTTGCTTCCGCGTAGCCGGTCCTCCTCGACAGCAAGCAGTTCCTCGCGGAGCTTCAGCATCTTCTCCCTGCGGTTGAACGTCTCGATATCCATGACGACCAGATCACCCTCACCATTTTTGGTAAGGAAAACCGGTTCTGCAGTCTTCCTACACATTTCGGCAATCTCATTGTAGTTCTGGCGAATCGCCGCTGACGGACGGATATTCACAGCGACACCTCCTTGTATTTCACACTTGTAGTAGTATTCTACCCATATTATACCCATATCATACAATGAAGTCAACCGATATGCGGAAATTCTTGCGGACTCTGACCGATCTTTTTCGCAGCAGCACCGTGTAATATCGCAGTATTTCATCCTGCTCTGTAATGTCAATTACAGTCTTTCAGGGTACAGTACGCGAAGTGGTGATAAATACTTGTGTTTACAACCATAGGACTGATCAGATTTGTTCCTCGATCTCATAGCCGCCTCCGAAGATGATGGTGAGTCTTCCTCCTTCGTGGACTTTGATGCATTCAATCATTTGGCGGACGATGGCGTCATCATAAATGTCACGATGCGCTTCTCGCTGATCAATCGTGGCTTGGATCAGGTTCAGGCGTTCCTGGCGATCTTCATCGCTGCCCTCGCTTTTTCGGATGGCTTCTATTCTGCGTTTGAGTTGCTCAATCTGATCGGAGATGGTTTTGAACTCGTCTTCGTTCTCCTCCATATCCGCACCTCGCTCTACACTGTCACTGACCATTTTCAGCATTCGATTGTTCAGCGCATCAATACGGCGTTCCAGCAGGTCGATCTCATCAGATCCGCCGTTGGCGCCGATAGCTTCACCGATTGTAGCTTTCATCAGAGTGAGGTATGTTGAGGTGTCCTCATCGTTGAACTTGTTTAAGGCTCTCACAATTGCTTCCTGCAGGGCAGGTTCACTCAGTGTCGGGGAGTGTTGGCAGTACTTCTTTCCGTTGTCTAAACGGTTGACACAGCGCCACACGATCCTTTTTTGACCGAGGCTCGTCCAGGTTACACGTTTATATCGGCTTCCGCATTCTGCACAGATCAGAACATCCGTCAGAGCATATTTGGAATATTTGCCGGATGCGGTAATCGCCGTCTTTTGTGATTGCGGAGAACGGGCTTTTCGTTTGCTCAATTCTTCTTGAACACGGTTGAACATCTCTCTGCTAATGATTGCAGGATGGCTGTTCTCCACGATATACATGGGAGCCTCGCCTTCGTTTTTCTTTCTCGTTTTTGAGATGCAGTCGACGGTCACTGTTTTCTGAAGGATGCAGTCACCGCAGTATTTTTCATTCTTCAGTATATTCATGACCATATTCTTCCCGAAGGTGAATTTCTTGTCGGGGATCACGATGTGTTCTGACTGAAGCTGTTTGGAGATGACGTCTACTGTCATGCCTGACAGGTACATTGTGTAGATGCGTTCCACTATTTCGGCTTCCTGTGGGACGATTTCAGGCTCTCCGTCTTCTCCTTTTTTGTAGCCAAGCAGTCTCTTATACATAAAGATGGGTTTGCCGTCCTCGAAGTTTTTTCGGTAACTCCATGTGATATTCTTACTGATACTCTCGGACTCGGACTGGGCGAAGCCTGCATAGATCACGAGATACAGTTCACTGTCACTTTTCAGCGTATCGATGTTCTGTTCCTCAAAGATTATCCCGATTCCCCTTGCTCTCAGCATGCGAACGTAGTCCAGACAGTCCACAGTGTTTCGAGCGAAGCGGGAGACGGATTTCGTAATGATATAGTCAATCTTACCCGCGAGGCAAGCCTTGATCATGTTATTAAACTCTGGACGCTTATCTGCACGTGTTCCTGAGATACCTTCATCGGCGTACAGACCGGCGAATTGCCACTCGGTGTTTTTGGCGATCATGTCCGTATAGAATTTCTTCTGATTCACATAGGAAGTGAGTTGCTCCTCGCTGTCTGTAGAGACACGGCAATATGCGGCGATGCGCTTCTGGTGGTATTTCTCTTTATCGACGAGGATTGACCTTTTCGGCTCAATCAGCGTCACTGTTTTCTTCGGTATTTTCTTGACTTCCATGATTGGGTTCTCCTTCGTTTATTTGAACATCGGTCTTTGTGAGCAGGGATACTCTGGCAGGAGCTTCTAGGATCACGTTCTCAACAAGATCGGTGAAGTAGACCGAATTGAACTCTGTTTGAGGGTTCATGAGCATCACACGTTTCTGAGCGATGCGAGCGGCAATTTGCTCCTTCGCATTTGTCTCTCGGTAGAGCTGGCTTGCTATTTCACAGATACGGGTAGCTATGAGCTTCTCGCTCGGTTGCTCGCTTTTGAGCTCATCATCGATTTCGCTTTGCAGTCGCTGCACTGCAAGTGAGTCTTTATATCTCTTTTTCGGCGCTGGCACCATGAGATCGGTATTTTCGATGATTCGATTCATTAGGAGCGTGACCTTCATCAGAAGGTCAGTATCGCTGATCCTTACTCGACACCCGCAGGCGTCGTTGGTGCAAGTCCAGCTTTCCTTGACTTTCCGTTTCGAGCAGATGTGCCGCACCATCGGAGCGCCGCAGTGACCGCATCTGATTCGATCTCTCATCAATGCGATACCTTCGCATTCATTTGCAGTCTGATTGCGCAGTCTGGCTGCTTTTGCTGCCGCCGCTTCCTCAAAGGTATCCTCATCGATGATAGGATCATAAATATCCGAGCCGGTGTATTTGGCGTTGTCGATGATCCTTGCGATCCTCGCTTTATCCCATACTTCTGTTTTCTCCGTATATGGCACTCTGCGAGCCGTCAGTTCTTCGGCCAGATCCTTGAGAGAGGCTCCCTTGATGTACTCGTCGAAGATATATCGGATAATGTCAGCCTCGCCGTGCTCAATGACGGTTCGTCCGTTTCGCATGGTGTATCCGTATGGAATAAAGCGTGTTTTCTTCATGGTTTGCTCCTAAATCAGCTCGGTGAACTTCAGACCGCCAAGGAAAGTGACGGTCATTTCGTCCTGTTTATTTATTTCTATGTCCTTGACAAGCTCATGGAACAGCTTGTCATCGAACTCATCGAGCGGTTCCTCTATTTCAATAAGCAGGGATCTCATCTTTAACACTTCATCGAGCATGTTCTGGATCATGGACTCAAAGGCGCTTTTTCGTTCTGCTTTAAGGTCGCTGATCTGTTTTTGGATGTCCCTTGCCTGCGACTGATATACTTCTATGGCAAGGTAGCCTTTCGAGCGGAGCTGCTCGAGCATGACAAGTTTTGCGTTCAGTTCTGCGATGCTCTGGCTCATCTTTCCTGCAGAAGTGTTGTTTCGCTTATACAGGGCTGCAGCAGTTTCAAGCTTTGTAATCACCTGGTCAAGAATTCTTTCCTCACCGAATCGGAGCTTGTTTACCATGGTAATGAAGCCATCATAGATCCGTTCTTCACTGTAATATCCGGAATGGCAGGCGCGAGTGTCAGCAAAGTGCTTGGCACATACCCACTTGATTGCTCCGTTCCGAACTTTTCGATGATAGAAAGAGCCGCATTCGGAACACCGAATGCGGCTCGTGAGAGGATATATATTCTGTTGTTCAGACTTTGAAAATCGTTCCTTTCGGTCTTGCAGCAGTGCTTGAACCTTTTCGAAAGATTCTCGGTCTATGATCGGATCATGAGTCTCGCTGGCATAGAACATATCTTCCTGACCACGGTTCTTCGATTGTTTGAAGGGAACGGTTGTATCTCGGTATGTCTTCTGATACCTGCAATCGCCAACGTAACGCTCATTTGAGAGAATATAAGATATCTTCGTGGCTCGCCATTGCTCTTTACCGAGCTTGGTTTGGATGCCCTTTTCGGTCAGATCCCTTGCTATTTCGCTGGTTGACCATCCACTCAGATATCGTTGGAAGATGTATCGTACCACGTCTGCTTCCCTGTCGAATTCTTGAAGTCGTTTGCCTTGCAGCCGGAATCCATACGGAGCGTTGTTGTCAACGTATTCGCCTCGTTCCATTCGCTTCACGATGGAGAGCCGCTGGTTTTGTGAGATCGCCTTTGATTCTTCCTGAGCTATGGCGGAAAAGGTGTTGAGCAGCATCTCATCGCCCAGCGCCAGTGTGTAGATGCCCTCTTTTTCAAATTGTACGCCAATGCCGAGGAGCTTGAGCTTTCGGACATATTCCAGTGCTTCCTTCACGTTTCGGGCGAATCTGGAAACAGACTTGGTGAGGATAAGATCGATCTGCTTATGCTCGCACATCTCGATCATCCGCTGGAACTCCACTCTGTTCTCGGCTTTCATGCCGCTGAGTCCTTCATCGGCAAAGATCTCAACCAGTTCCCATGCATCATTGCTTTTTATCAGCTTAGTGTACGCCTTGATTTGTGTGGCATAGGAGTTGAGCTGGTCGGCGGAACTGGAGGAAACACGGCAATAGGCTGCGACCTTTGTCCGCTCATATGCTTTTTTGGATATCGGGGAAATGAGCTTTCCTTGCGCCATGCGGCTTCCTCCTTCCTTTGGGGGAGGTTTGCCCCACATTTTGGGGCAAACCTCTTTTTGTTGGCAACACAGATTATATCCATAAAACTCAACAAGTCCAGAGATAATCGAAAAAAATATCTTTTAATCTGCGATTACGATATCGGCTCCTGTGAGCTTGCGGTAGTATTTCTTTGCCCTGGCATATTCTTTGTCATTGATATACCCACGCTCCCGCAGATTTTTCAGAACGGAAATAATGCGCAGGTAGTTGGCGCTTTTTGTTTGAACTTCTGAAAGCATAGGCTATTCTCCGTTCTTCCGCCATCCAACGCCGACCTTTCCAATGACACTGTTTCGGATCACCTGCGCCGGGCAGTTCGGATATATCTCATTGTTTATGATTCCTGGAGCGACCTCGTTTTTCGGCGAAAACGCATCCATGTTCGATTTGAAGACGTCAGGCATAGTAATCAGCTCCCTTCACGCTCTCCATAAAGGTTCTTATCTCGTCTATGGAGTCGACAGACGGATATTTGCTGAGAGCCATTCTGATTTTTCCAACGTATCCGCTTTTGTCTGCTCTCGAATCAAGAATTGAGATTACGCCGGTATCTGACTCGCAACGGATCAGCCTTCCGGCTCCTTGCCGGAGCTTAATTAACATCTCGGGAAGAGCGTATTCCTGGATAAACTTGATCACGTCGCCGGCTGCTTCTTTTTTCTGCTCCATCATGGCAGATCTCAACGGGAACGGGAGACGAACGATAATCACGGAAGAGAGACCGTCACCGATACAATCCACGCCCTCCCACATAGAGCCGGAAGCAAACAAAACGCCGTTTTTGCTCTTGCGGAACTCGCTGATGACCGTTCTCTTGTTTCGCGTCATGCAGAATATATCGTATTTTTTCAGCTTTGGAGCAGTTCGCTCATAAACAGCTTGCAGCACCTTATATGAGGTGAATAGGATCGCCGTATGCCCGTTAGTCGCATCAACCAGCTTGAGAATCTTGTCCGATACGGCAGCAATGTAAGATCCACTGCTGTTGTCCGGTGCAGGCATATCCGATGGAATGTACAGTCTGGTGTGATTGGCGTAATCAAACGGAGAAGCCGTAACCTTTTCGGATACGAGGTGCTTAGGAAGCCTTGAAATACCATTCTCCTTTTTGAAGAAAGAAAAGTCTGTACCATCACTCATCGTTCCGGAGGTCAGAATATAACTTCTGCATTTGTCCCAGACAGTTTTCTCCAAAATGTCTGCCATATTTTTCGGACAGCAGCATAGGGAGAGGGGGCCATTATCCTCCTGCTCCAGCCAGATGTGCTTGTTGTTTTGCCGCAGGAAACGAGAAAGAATCTTGGCAATACTCCTTCCGTCAACGTCATAGGCTCCTCTTTGTGGGCTCCTGTATGTTTCGATATGGTGAATTGTTTCGATCAGCTTCCGAATATGCGTAACAGCTGAATCCGGCAAAGTGATATTATAGCCTTGCTCATCGTCAAACGCTCCATCCGGTAAGAGCTTCCGAAGCTTCGCAAATAGTTGCTGATTATTCTTCTGCGCTGTTGAGAGCATTCCGGAGAAGATTTTCTCATTCTCTTTCGATGCATTGAGGTGCTTAACGGAATTGATGTATTTCTGAATGAGTCCTTCAGAGAATTTCTCTCCGAATGTTCCCTGCGCTGCTTCAAGCAATTTATGAGATTCGTCAATAACAACGTAGGGACTGTCCTGGATAATTCTTATCTTCGGATCATCCTCGGAAGCCTTTATGCTCATCAGGAACATGTTGTGATTGGTCACCTGGAAATCGACAGATCCTTTTTCATTGGCTGCCTTTAAGAAGCTGCGATAGCGGCATTCATCCCGATATGCACATCTGCCGCACTTACCCTTTACATTCATCTTTCCTTTAATTGCTGCAGGCATGTCCCATTGATCCAGATCAAAAGCGCGGGATGCAACTTTGCTATCGTTAAAAAATTCGATCAGTTTGCTGTACTTATCTTCATTCCTGCTGATTTTCTCAAAATAATCATCGTATCTGGCCTTGCAGAAATAGTGTTCTTTCCCTTTTCGAACTACGGCAGACAATGGATGCTTAATAATCCCGTAATCCTGCAGCGCTCTGGAAAGCTGGGGAATCTCCTTTTCAACGATCATCTTCTGCAATTCAATGCTGGATGTACTGACCGTAACAGGGAGAAGGAATCCGTATTCCGTGGCATATCGCCGCTGCGCTACAAACGCTGCAACAAGGTATGCCAGCGTTTTTCCGGTACCGACCTCCGCCTCACAAATTGCCACCTGTTTCGTAGTAAGCCCCAGATACATATCCTTACTGAGATTGATTTGTTCTTCCCGAACGGCAAACCCATATTCGGGGAGCATTACGCGAAATATCGTCTCGATAATTTCCTGCGGATTCGTATCGAGAATATTGAGATATCTTCTATCTCCGGTATATTTTATGGCATCCAACACCATAGGGATCATGCTCTGATAACTGCGGGAGTCAAAAAGATTGTTTTTTCTTCTGCGTGTAATCTCGGATCCGTAGCCTGTCATACTATCCAAGGCGACATATCGAGCGACGTCTTTAACAAAGAAATGATAGACGATAAACCTTCCCTCAAAGGTAAAATCGTAAATCGCGCTGTGATAGGCTTTATCCGCGTCTATGAAGTTCTGCAGCGTATCGCTGTCGTTATATGTAATTTCAAACATGTTGAAGATTCTCCTTCTCTCGGGGTGTTTGGTAGCAGAATGGTATGCAGGAGCGTTTCCGCTCCTGCACAGTAGTTCTGCCACCAAATTTCTTTTCGTAATTTTGTGGTAGTTTGAGATCCGTCTATTTCTCTCGGCCCCGACGGACACAGCAGAAAGAAAAAATCTGCTGATATAGGGTGGATGCGGAGGTCCCGACAGTATTCATGTTGAGATTTCTTTCTCAACAACCGGGATCATATAAGCCGTAGTGGGTATCCGTTCCAACCCATAACATACTTATCCCGCCTTCCGGCGAGCTGCATTGCCTTGCAGAAGTATCGTTCGTCACCCGTCTCTTGTCATGGCCAATCGACCGATACTGTTTTTCGGTCGACCCGGCGTGTGATGTATCGCTCGTCCGCCTTGATCGCGGAGTCTCGGCGCTCACATCCGGCAGCTCGCCCTTTCGGGCAGAGGCGGTAGTTCCCTCGGCATCCAGACTATTCAGTTGTCAAAGACCAAACGAGAGAAAAAGATCCTCTCACTTGGTAGAGCACGAGAAAGGCGAAAATATACCCCTTGAAGGAAAAAATCTTAAAATAATTTTGTTTGCGCAGATTCTGTTGACAAACTATCGTTGCAGCGATATAATGAACTTGTATCGTTGAGATGATATAGGAGGCGCTTATGCACATGTTTACACTCTTTCACGGAAGCGAGCAGATCGTGGAAAAGCCGGATCTGTCCTTCGGAAATGATCACAATGACTACGGGCGCGGGTTTTACTGCACCAAAATGGAAGAGATGGCAAAGGAGTGGGCCTGTAAAAACGGAATGGACGGTTTTGTGAACCGCTATACTATGGATGAGGAAGGATTAAAAACGCTTCATTTGTCCGACGGGACACATACCGTTTTGAATTGGATCGCGATCCTGCTGAAGCACAGAACCTTTTCGCTGAGCTCACCCATTGCGGTGGACGCAAGGGAGTACCTGATCAGTCACTACGCCATCGATACTTCCGGCTATGACCTGATCACAGGATATCGGGCTAACGATTCCTATTTCCGTTATGCGGAATCCTTTGTTGAGAATACGCTGCCGCTTCGGAGCCTGAACAAAGTCCTGCAGCTTGGGAAACTCGGTTTGCAGACGGTGCTGATCTCTCCCAAAGCCTTTGACCGGATCACGTTCTTGGATGCCGCGCCGGTTGAAAAGGAAATCTATTATCCGAAATTTGTGGCAAGGGACAATCAGGCAAGGCAGACTTATAGAGATGAAATTGCAAAGTCCAGATCGTACCGGGACGACATTTTCGTGCTGGATATTCTCAGAGAGGAGATGAAAAACGATGACCCGCGCATACAGCGAATCTTACTTGAGTGATGCAAAAAACACTTTGTCGCAGTGTTTTGACTATCTCATCAACGATTGCGGTTTCCAAGCCGATTGGGTGGCAGCGCTGTTTCTCTCCTCCGGGTATGCGCAGCAGTTTGAACGGGGAAATCCCGGCGTCCTCGCGGGGATGTCCGGCGTTGAGTTAGCAAAAGCAGTCGTTCAGAAAACCTATAAGAGAAGATCGATTCCCGAACCGCGCTATAGCGAGGGACTTTCGCCTGAATATTGGGCCGGTTGGGCACTGGCAGAATACCAGTGGTTTTCCGGCAGGCGGTTCAAGGAAATATTCGAGCACATAAAGCTCTCGGATATCATCCTCATGTATCCCGTGTATCACGAAATGGACATTTCCAAGTTCATCGAAAGTATGGAAGCAAAGTGTTCGTTGCCGCTTCCCGATTCCAAGCTGAAGCTTCTTCGGGAAAGCCGTGGCCTTTCCCAGTCGGAGCTTGCCAGGGAGTCCGGCGTCAAGCTGCGGAATATCCAGCTGTATGAGCAGCGTGTCAATGATATCGACAAAGCCCAGGCGCAGACGGTATACAAGCTTGCCCGTGTGATCGGCTGCAGCGTGGAAGATCTTCTGGAAAACCCCATGATATGATTGCGAGGTCATCCCTAAAAAATAGGGATGACCTCGCCTCATCTTTAATCTTCTGACAGGAATTGCTTGATTCGTTTTAGTTTCTTGCTGACATTCTTCTGAGAGATCCCTTTTTCCTTTGCAATTTCCACTTGTGTCTTCTCTCCGAACACATGGGCATCAAGGATATCAAGATCACTTTCAGAAAGAGAGAGCAGCTTTTCTTGAAGAGCCTGAGAACTGATTTCGTCAATCCAAGCGTATTTGTCCCGGAATGTCACTTTGAGTTCTACGGACAGAACGTCTTTAAACCTTTGAAAGAGCGGGTGCAGATCTTCCGGATATCCCGAGCCTTCATCGACACTCAAGGATTGAATATGCCGCTTGTAATTATTGTTTGAGAGGAATTCCTCTTTATCTAATTTATCAAGCGCATCAATCTGTTCTCTGCTCATTCCGAGTTGAGCATATAATTCGTGTTTTTTCTTTATTTCATTTCTGAAGCGTTTATATTCCGCTGCAAAATTGATTGCCATTTTTGTGATCTCCTTTCGATTGCGTTGGGTTGAATCGAAAGTGGAGATCACGGGTATGCCGCCACATAGCAGAGCCATTGACACAACATAAAAGTCCTTTCCGCCTGGCGTGACAGTTAGAACACAAATCACGCTGGAGAAAAGGACTCTGATTGCCGCAGACCTGAAAAAGGGTGCAGAAATCTACGGGTACCCATACGGTTCTCTCATAAATCGAGATCAGCGTATTTGTATCCTCTGCCCTTGTACTTCAGGCCGCGAATATTTTTATTTGGTGTCAGCGGCCAAAAGAAAAAAAGGCCACCGACAAGGCAGACCTATAGATGGAGCTATAGGGTCTTACCTTGCCGGTGGCCTCTCACGTATGTCTGGAATAACTACCGGTGAATGTTCGGGCGTTGATGCCGCACGGTCAAGTGACCTGGAAATGGACTTATGCAGTCTGTTTCATCTGGGCCATTCCGTCGTTTTTCCGTTGATTTAGTTTTAGATTAGAGCCTAATGGTGTCTGAAAAGCCATGAGACGCAAGCCATGTTCGCGCTTCCCGCACCTTATCTTCCGGTGCGTTTCGAATTGCACAGATGGCTTTATATACGCCAGCCCAGAATACTTCATCCGGCAGTTCGGCTGTATCAGAATCACCATGTTTTGCACAGTACGCTTCAATCTTTTTCCTATCCAGGCTGAACAGGGCGTCATTGCGTTCTTTCACAAAGGCTTCAAGCATTGTCATTTCCTACCCTCCGTAATCTTAATCTTTCACTGACTTCTCATCCAGATAGATGTGAGCCAGATTGTTTTCTCCGAATGTGGCTTTCTTAACTGCCAGAAGAGCAGATATCACGCTGTCAATACTTTCTGGATTTGAAAACAGCATAGCGAAATCTTGGCTTGGATTGTAGACACCAAGTTTGGTCCTGCGGAGATCGGCGTCTTCTTCAATTCTTCCAATCCGCGTCGGCTCTTGATTTTGGAATACAAGCATGGCCTGAGGATCTTTTCTCGTTCCGGCCATTGAGACCATGACGCTTACATCGCCGTTTCCGAACTGGATGCGGTTCAAATTCGTATAGACCATTATGCTCACCTCGCAAACAAATATTTAGCTTATACAGTCTTTTCTATAACAACATCTGTTATGGAGTACTGAAGGACATCCTTTGGATTCTTGTTGGGATCAATCCATTCATCAATTCGATCTTTTGGCAAGATTAATGGCATCCTGTCATGGACTCTTCTCAGATTCTCAGCTGGCTCTTTGGTTAATATAGTGAAAACAGGAAGTCCATCTTCTATCCTGTACAATCCTGCAAGCCAAGTCACGGAAGAACCTTTCGGCTGGATCATGTATTTGTCTCCAACCTTCTTCTGCCCGCTATTTCCCGTTAGATGCTCCCATTCATAATACCAAGACGCCGGGATGATACAACGATGTTTCTCCCACGCTTCTTTAAAGGTGGGCTTCTCAGCAGCCGTTTCGACTCTTGCGTTGACGAGAAGCGATCTGCCCGGTATTTGAAATCCCCATTTCATTGGGAAGGCTGTTTTTCTTCCTACTCTGCTGGGAGCAATAACCGGCACAACATTTGTCGGGCGAATATCGCCTGAAGTCAGGATAGCATTTCCTGCTTTTATAAACTTGCCGGACAACTGAGACCGTTGCACTTCAGCAATGACCTCTCGGATTTCTTCCGTGTCAGGCTCAATATAGAATCTCGTGCACATATGCTGTTACTCCTAACTGATTCAATCTTCCGGGCACTCGGTTGACCAGTCCATCTTGAAAACGCCGTCTGCATTTTCAATTCGGAGAATATCGTCAAAACTGATCCTTGTTTTATCTACAAGAATGCTGTCGTAGATTTCATCGACATTCCAGCAGATACCTGTTATCTTCCTATAGCGCCCGTGGATTCCGAATGCTTCATTATGCTCATCGAGGCAGGGGACATAGAATACTACCGTAATTTTAACCCGGTTTTCCCGAGCCATATGTCCGTTGTATGTAAGTCCTTTGAGAATACAGAGCCTGCGATCCAATTCTGATTGATCTTCATCGCTTAACTCGACACGTTCACGATACAGAACATCCTTTGAAGCGATGGCCTCGTTGAATCCCTTCAGAGCATCAAAGGGGGAGAATATCTTTGCTCTGCGTCCAACATCCATACTTGGATGTCGAATCCTGAACAAGTCGAAGCGATCATGCTGCGGCTTACCTTTCAGGAATACATCTCGATAACGAAAGTCTGCAGGCATCGCCATAACGCCTATGCCGCTCATGTGAGTATACCTCCTGCATCAGCAGGAAGCGACTCAGGCTTTATGACCGCCGATCTGCTGATTCCTTTCTAATGTGGTGGCGCCTTCAATAAGGTTCATCCCCTTAAATAAGGCATTTGGTCCGAATTTTCTGCGGACTTCAAGCATTGCCCCCTGGAGCTTTCTGTCTCGCTCAATGGCTTCATAGTCAATAAACATGTTAAGCTGAAATACTCCGCTGTCTTCCTTTACGTCATTGGCACAGACGCCCAGCCTTCGATAAAGCAACCGATGATCCGTCTTGTCATCGAAGGATTTCAGAAGTGGCACCGTGATAATCTGGATGTTGTTGGTGATCGTCGGCAGCTTCACGGTGCCATTACTGTGTTTGGGATGGAGACGTCCGTAAAAGTCGATACTTAGTGGGCCGTCGTAGGAGGGGCAGGCTTCAAGACTTTTATAGTCATATGAGACCCACCATGAGCACGTGGGTGACACGAGGTTCTTAGAGAACATATCCGTGCAGAGCGCTTCAATCATCTCGCGGAAAACGAGCCGTGCCTCCTGATACTTATATGGTCGTGGAAGTACTTGACCGTTGCTGAGGCTGTGTCCGTCACTCTTGTACGACTTAATATCTGCCATCGTAACAGGCTCTATACCCCAAGCGTGATCGACTAAGATTTCCCCATCAATTCCGAAAGTCTTATAAAAGAACTCCTCATCCCACTGTGTGCGAGCTGCAATATCGCCCATCGTAAACATATATGCTTTTTCGAGCCTCCTGGCTTTTCCGTGACCTATCTGCCAGAAGTCGGTGAGCGGTTTGTGATCCCACAGCAGGAACTTGTACGAATCTTCATTGAGTTCGGCTATCCTGACACCGTCTTTATCTGCCGGCTGCTTTTTGGCGACAATATCCATTGCCACCTTTGCCAGGTAGAGATTTGTACCGATCCCCACGGTGGCAGTAATCCCGGTCGTTTTCAGTACATCTCGTATCATCGTCATTGCCATGACGCGAGCTGCGTTGGTCTTCAGCTTCTCGGCTTCCTTTTGGTAGTTAGAGAGATAGCAAGTACAGTCAATAAAGCATTCATCGATGGAATAGATATGGATATCTTCCGGTGCCACGTATCGCAGGTAAATGCTGTAGATCTGAGCAGAGATTCTTTCATATTCTGCCATTCGCGGAACTGCGATAATGTAGTCTACCTTTGTGTGATTGCGGATCTCATACTCCTTGATCTTCTGCTTTGCCTCGAAGAGCCTTGGACGCCCCGGGACACCTTTCGCCTTCAGAGCGGGAGAGACAGCCAAACAGATCGTTTGGTCGGATCGGGACTCGTCTGCCACCAGCAAGTTCACCTTTAGCGGATCGAGTCCCCGATGAACAGATTCTACGGAAGCGTAATATGACTTAAGATCAATGCAGATATAGGTTCTTTCCATAAATTCTCATACCACGCCCTTCTTTTCTGCAGATAACAAAAGCCATACTTAGCTCAGATGCATTTTTGAAGTATGATGTTGCTCGCCCTCCGGGGCGAAGATGTCGATTACATCATGCCTCCGACCTTTAATTGTGCGGATCATTTCAGCTCCGCACCGGCTGCATTTTACTCTTATCTGGTTATTCTTGTTTTTCAGCCCCGCAACTGGATGTATACTAAAAAAGTGGACAAGTATGATAGAATAGTAGACAAGTAAAAGACAGGAAGGAGCAATA
>CANQXH010000041.1 GCA_947627745.1 uncultured Oscillospiraceae bacterium | reverse complement strand
GATGGGCAGACCCGTACTGGAGATCAGGGCTGCATAGAATCAGACCCGCGCTTATATCTTCAACTGCTTTAGGGAGACAGGTTCGGACAGGGGCGCATGGCGCCTTATCCCCGGCAAGGGGCAGCGTTCCTTCGCCGCCGGGGAACTTTTTCCCGGCTGGGGGACAAAAGGCGGCGGCAAAGCGCTGGCGTCTTGCCCGCCGATTTCTGCCATCCTCGCCCGCTTTCCGGAATGGAAATCGAAACGGTACGGGGCAGGGGAGGGGCGCAAAAAACCGCCCATTCCCGAAAGGGAATGGGCGGAAGGGGATGCGTCGGTTCGTTCTAATCAGCCAATGTAGTCTTCGTAGCGGTCACCGTAAAGATCTTTTGCGTATTTTCCGCAGTATTTGCAGCAGACACCATCACCATCAAAATGAGTCCGGTCATATTCGTTAAGGAAGATAAAGCAATGACCAGTGGGGTTGGTTTCGACAGTCTTGGTCGCGCCGCAGTTAGTGCAACGATAAGTGTCCTGACCGCCTTGCTCACAAGTTGGCGCTACATCGGTATGGTCGTAAACGTAGTTGTGCCACAGCGGGCCTTGGGTCTCAAAGGTTTGGCATTGGCCGCACTTGCTGCACTTTTTGGTCACGTAGCCGGCTTTCGTGCAGGTGGCATCATAGGTCGCTATCACCTGATCAAAGTTGTGACCCGTATGGAAGATGGTCACATACCCATCGGTAGCGCCGCAGACAGTGCACTTGTGGGTCTTGACGCCATTGGTGGTGCAGGTGGCCTCTTGAAGCACGGTCCACTCGCTACTCCAGGTGTGCTGGGTCGCGGGAATGGTCCTCTTGTCGATCTGCTTGTGGCAGGTGGCGCATTCCTTGTAGGTGGAGCCGGTATGGCCGCAGGTGGCCTCCGTCCGATGCTCCACATAGTGGTGGCCCAGGGCAGGGGTGTTCACGACGTTGATCTTCTTGCCGCAGACGGTGCAGTAGTCATAGCTGCTGCCGGCGTGCTCGCAGGTCGCGGCGGTGGAGGTATGGACGTAGTGATGGTTGCCGGTGGGCGCGCCGTAGAGGGCGGACTTCACAGTCTTTCCGCACTGGCAGGTGAGGACCTGGGTGCCGTAGGAATTACAGGTGGGCTGCTTGGTGACCTTCCACTGACCAATGTAGACGTGGTGACTGCCGCTACAGGTGCTGCCCGGCTCATCGCTGCCGGTTTTTTGGGGCTCGGAGGCGGGGGCGGGCACGTCAGCCTTGGGGGGTTCCGCAGTCTTGGAAGGCGTTGTGGTGGTCTTAGAAGGCGTTGTGGTGGTCTTGGGCGTTTCCGTCTTGGCGGGCTCGGTGGACTTGGGGGCCTCGGTAGCCGCGGGGGCTTCCGTCTTAGCGGGCTCCGTGGTCTTGGGGGCCTCGGTGGCTGCGGGGGCTTCCGTCTTGGCGGGTTCCGTGGTCTTGGGGGCTTCCGTAGACTTGGGGGCTTCCGTGGCCTTCGGGGCCTCGGTAGCCTGGGTCCCCTGGGTAGCCTGATTGGACTTGGGCGCCTCGGTGGGTTGGGTCCCCTGGGTTTCGGTGGCTTTCGTCTCGGGGACCTGAGTGACGGGCGCTTGGGTCGCGGGGGCTTGGGTTTCAGGAGCTTGGGTCTCGGGCGCCTGGGTTACAGGAGCCTTCGCGTCGGGGATCTGGGTCTCGGGGGTTTGCGCGACAGGGGCTTGGGTTTCTTCCTCCGGCGCCTGACCGGTCAGGATGCCCATCCACCATGCACCGGAACCTTGGGGTGCGTTTCCGCTGATGTTGCCGCTGGCGGACTTGGGAATGATCCCGTCTCCACTTGCGGTTTTCCCAGCGGTATTTCCGGTGATGCTGGGCAGGGCGACAGCGATTGCGGCGACTGTCAGAACGGCTGCCAGGGAGAAACAAAGGACACGACAGAACTTTTTCATGTCAATGTACCTCCTTGATTTGATTACAGTTTTCACTGTGCCCACATTATAATCGATGTCTTCTAAAAATGCAAGAGGAAAGTGAAAAGATTGCGGCGATTTTGCATTTTTGTACAATCTGCTTGTCCGAAGCCATGATGACCCCGCTTTGGAATATGGAAATTGGTCAATTTTTTCGCCAAATGGGAACCCGCTGTAAAAAATGTTGGAATTATTGGAAAAAACTGGAAATCAGGCGGAAAAGCCGTCAAAATACCAGCCCGTTTGCCGGTAGCTTCCACGCCTCCGCCCCGGGGAGACGGCTACCGCGGCAAGTGATTTTCATTTCATTCGATCAGATTTTGTGCAACGTGATCCCATTTCGCCATGCCTGTTTCTTGACAAACAAAGGGGGCTGGTGTACAATATACTAACACCGTTAGTTTACTGAGGAGGGAACGATGGCTCGACAAGGTTTGACCCGCGGGGACATCATTGCCGCCGCGATCAAGATGATCGAATCGGAGGGACTGCACAACTTCTCCCTGCGGGAGCTGGCAAGCAGGCTCCAGATCAAAGCGGCCTCTCTATATAACCACATTCAGAATATGGATGAGCTTTACACCGAGGTCGGGTACTATGCCATTTCGGAGCTGAAGAGAGCCCAGCTCGGCGCCATTGCCGGAAAGCGGCGGGCAGAGGCGGTGGAGGCCTTGGCGGACGCCTACCACCGGTTCGGCAAGGAACGGCCGGAGATCTACAAGGTCATTCTGTCCCTGCCTATGGTGAAAAACGACGCGATCCACAAGGCGGGCTTTGATATCGTGGAGCCCATCATGACCGCAATGGCCGGGTATCATTTGACCCGGGAGCAGATGATGCACCTGCAAAGGGTCTTTCGCAGCATCCTGCATGGCTTTATCTCCCAGGAGGAGGCCGGCTGCTTCCGGCAATATCCGGTGGACGTGGGGGACAGCTACCGGATGGCGGTCCGAGGGTTTATTTTGTTGCTCGAAAATTCAGAAAAAGAGGCGCAGGCATGAAAACAGACAAGACAGAGCTTTTTGAAAAAACACCGGTGACTCGGGCGGTCCTGGCGCTGGTGGTTCCCACGGTGCTCAGCCAGATCATCACGGTTATTTACAATATGGCGGACACCTTCTTCATCGGACAGCTCAATGACGCGAATCAGGTGGCCGCCGCGTCCTTCGCTTTGCCGCTGTTCTTGCTGACGACGGGCATGGCAAATCTCTTTGGCATCGGAGGCGCCAGTCTCATCTCCCGCAGCTTAGGGCTGGGGGACGCGGAAAAAGCCCGGAAAACCTCGGCGTTTTGTATTTGGACAGCCGCCGCCGTGGCGCTTGTATACGGACTGGTGATCTTTGCCTTTCGCGGCGTGCTCCTTCCCTTGATCGGAACGGATGAATATACGTTTGGTTACTGCGACAGCTATCTCTTCTGGACGCTGACTGTGGGCGCAATCCCGACTGTGCTGAACGCCGCCCTGGCGCACCTGGTCCGGGCGGAGGGCTATTCCGGCCAGGCCAGCTTCGGCGTGGCGCTGGGCGGGGTGCTGAATATTCTTTTAGACCCGGTATTTATTTTCGGATTCCATCTGGAAATTACCGGCGCGGCCGTCGCCACCATGCTCTCCAACTTGATCGCCATGCTGTATTTTGTGATCCTGATCCTGGTAAAGCGCGGCAAATTCCATCTTACCTTGAACCCAAGATATTATACTGTCTCGGACGGTATCCCAAAAGAGGTGCTGATGGTTGGCCTGCCCAGCGCGATCATGAACCTGATGGGAATCTTCTCCAACATCGTCCTCAATAAACTGCTGGTCCACTATTCCAACGCCGCGGTGGCGGGGATCGGCATCGCCAAGAAGATCGATATGCTGGCCTTCGCCATTGCCAACGGCCTTTCCCAAGGAGTGATCCCGTTGATCGGATATAACTACTCCGCGAAAAATATCAAGCGCATGCGCTCCGCCATCAAGGTGACACTGATCCTGAGCCTGGCTGTCACGACGGTGGGGGCGGTCCTGCTGTTCACCTGCGCCAACCCCTTGGTGCGGGCCTTCATCGACGACGCCGAAACCGTGCGCTACGGCAGCATGTTCCAGCGGATCATCTGCATCACAGGACCGTTCACGGCCATCACCACGGTCATTATCTCCATCTTCCAGTCCGTGGGGCAGAAGGGAAAACCGCTGGTGCTGTCCATGCTGCGGAAAGGCGGGCTGGACGTGCCCTTTATGTTCCTTTTGGATTCTTTGGCGGGCGCCAACGCCATCGCCTGGGCGACGCCCATCGCGGACTGCGGCGCCATGCTGGCGGGCATCCTCCTGTTCGTGCCCCTTTGGAGGAAAATGGGGAAGGAATAGTGGAAATTACCGTTTTTCGTGAAGAGTGAAGAAGTAAAAATCGGCAAGCCTCTAACGAGTCTTGCCGATTTTTGGCGGAGGCGGTGGGATTCGAACCCACGAGCCCGTGAGGGCTACCTGATTTCGAGTTTTCCCGCCGTCTGTTAATTACATAGTTTCTCCTGTCAGATTCAGTCAGCCTTGTACGCCCGCAAACCCACATAAAATCTGGATTTTTTAAAGGAATCGCCCGAAAACACTGAGAAATCGCCCATCGGTTCCAATCAGCAATTTTTCCGCTTTTGGAAAGAACTGCGGAAAGAACGGAAAGAACAAAAATCAAAAGGCAATACACGGACAGTTCGAATGTCGACAAAGATTATCAAGATATGAGGTGTATTGTCATGAAAGAAAACGCAATCAACTGGGATGCCGTTCCCGATGTGATCACGAAGGATCAGCTGTATCGCATTTGCCACATCAGCAAATCTACCGCCTTGTACCTGCTCCAAAGCGGGAAAATCCCCTGCGAGTACACAGGCAGGAAAACACGCTGCTACAAAATCAAAAAGGAGGATGTCATTGCCTATCTGGAAAACCGCAAGGTGTTCCCCGAAAGCTACTCCGCTCCGGCGGGCTGGTACAAAGGCGATTATACTGTCCAGATGGAGAAACAGGTTCCCACAATCGTGCGGGAGCATTTGCGGCTATATTATACCGAGCTGCTCTCCGACTATCCCGATGTGCTGACTACGCAGGCGGTTTCCAAAATCACCGGTTACGGAAAAACCGCCATCAACAACTGGTGCAATCAGGGACACATCAAGTCTTTCCGGAAAAATAATGTCAACCACATTCCGAAGATTTATTTGGTGGAGTTCTTCTGTTCCACCTACTTCCGCACCATCACCCGAAAATCGCCGTGGCACATCCGCACCCTGCAAGGCTTTGCCAGCTGGCGAAAAATCCGTGACCTGCACACGGCAGAGGTTGAAGGAGGTGCGGAGTAATGGCAAATTTTCTGGAAGAGCTGTATTACGGAAATGTTGATCCGCAGGCAAGAGGATACCGAAAGGGCAGTCATATCCTGAAGGTGTCAGAGAACACCAATGAGTTGGAAGAAAAACTGACTGAGCGTTTAAGCGGCGAAGACAAGGCGCTGTTCCTCGATTTCTGCAACGCTTATGGGGAGCTGATGGGCGATACCGGACTGGATTCATTCCTCGTCGGCTTCCGCCTCGGCGCTAAAATGATTTTTGATACCTTTTGCAGCGATGACACACCGTTTGAAAGCTATCTGAAAGACTAAAGGTCTTCTGAAGCGCAAATTAATCAATTACGATTTGGTCAATCGTAATTGATTAATTTTTTCAATATGCAAAGTGCGATAATTAAAATCGTACATTCGCAAACAGAAACCTCCTTTGGTACAATAATGGTATCAAAGGAGGTTTTGCATTATGGCTAAAACAATATTTGAACAAATGGGCGGCACATACACCATGCAGGGCGATTATTGCCTGCCCGATCTTACATTACCCGCCGAAGATGAACGCCCCATCGGCGTGTGGTCACAGCGTCGCCTGCGATACCTAAAGCAACACCATAAAATTCTCTACTGCAACCTGCTCACTTCTGGTAAGCTCCACTCCCATCTTGCCGATGTGGAGGAGGAAGCCCAATCCCTCTCTCTTCGGTTGGTGAAAAACTATGCCGAACGGGAAGGCGTCACCAAAAAGCTTAAAGCGGAAAATCCAATGGAATGGGTACGCAGGATGAATAACATTCGAGAACGTGTCAACGAAGTTATAAATGCAGAGATGATTTTCATATAGAAACTATTGCAATAACAAGCGGGTGCAAGAGTTTGAATTCTTGCACCTGTTTTGTTTTCTAATCTTATGATAGTATATTAGTCAATTTTAATTTACCAAATCATACTTGACTAAATTTAATTTTGTGCTATACTGTATTTAGTTATATTATAAGCAATGCGTGTTGCTGCAATGGGAGGATGTAATCCATGTTTATCGGCAGAGAACGTGAACTTGCGATGCTGAACAAGTTATACGCATCGGACAAGTTTGAATTTGTAGTAATATATGGCCGCCGCCGTGTCGGCAAAACGGCGCTGATCAGCCAGTTTATTGACGATAAAAATGCAATCTATTTTATGGGTGTCGAGAGCAACGCCAAGCAGAATCTTGAAAATTTCAGCAAGAGCATTATGAGCTACCACACAGGTATGGATGTTGAAACTTCTTTCCTGTCCTTTCAGGCAGCTTTGGAATATGTCTTTAAGCTGTCCGAAAAAGAACGAATCATTCTTGCAATCGATGAATACCCCTATGTTGCTCGCTCATCAAAAAGCCTCGCTTCCACCATTCAGCTTTTGATTGACCAGTACAAGAACACTTCTAAACTGATGCTGATCCTCTGCGGCTCGTCCATGTCCTATATGGAAGATCATGTCCTCGCCTACAAAGCGCCCCTTTACGGCAGACGGACGGCGCAGATGAAAATTCTTCCCTTTGACTTTGAAGAGACTTGCCATTATTTCAAAAATTTCACCGATGAAGAGAAAGCCTATGTGTACGGCATCGTCGGCGGTACGCCCCAGTATCTGCTTCAAATGAGCGACAAGCTGAGCATTGAGGATAATATCAAAAACACATTTCTGAATCCCAACTCCGCCCTGTTTGAAGAGCCGGAAAACCTGCTCAAACAGGAGGTGCGGGAACCGGCGCTCTACAATGCCATCATTACAGCGATTGCCACCGGTGCTTCCCGTATGTCGGAGATTTCCGGAAAAGTCGGGGAAAGCACCAACATTTGCTCCGCCTATGTGAAAAACCTGATCTCCCTCGGTATTATTGAAAAAGAAACGCCATACGGTGAAAAAACGTCCCGAAAAGCGATTTACTCTATTGCGGACAATATGTTCCGCTTTTGGTATCGTTTTGTGCCGGAAAATAATTCAATCATTGCTCGTAGTGCTGCCGATTTGGCCTACAAGCGTATCGAGCCTTATCTGTCCGACTATATGGGTAAAGTGTTTGAGGAAATCTGTAAGCAATATCTCTGGAAACTGTTGCTGAACGGAGAATGCCCGGTGGAGTTTTCCTCTCTCGGACGATGGTGGGGCAACGATCCTAAAGAAAAACGTCAGACAGAGATCGATATCCTCGCCGAACAGGATAAAAACACCGCCCTTTTCGGGGAGTGCAAATGGACGAATGAGAAAGTCGCTCTCGGTGTTTTGGAAACCCTTGTAAAGCGCAGCGAACTGTTCCCCTATAAAAATGTCCACTACTACCTCTTTGCCAAAACCGGCTTTACCAAAGGCTGCGCCGACCGGGCAAGTGAGATGGGAAATGTGACGCTGGTGGCCTACAAGGATATGCTGCGCTAACGTCCGTATAAGGATAAAACATTTGCAAACAGAGGTGCTCACAAAATGGTGAATGATAAAATAAATGTAGTTGGTACAAATATTGCTGAAAAAGCAACGATGATATGGAATGTGGCGGATATGCTTCGTGGCCCGTTTAAGCCACATGAATACGGACTTGTTATCCTGCCTATGACAGTTGTGAAACGCTTTCACGATTGTTTACTGCCTACGCATGAAGCTGTATTAAAAGAATATGAATCAAAGAAACATTTAGCGGTAATTGATGGCTTTTTAACTCGTGCGTCCGGTTATCAATTCTACAATACAAGCAAATTCACATTTGAGTCACTGCTTGCAGATTCTGAAAACATTGAAGCAAATTTCCGTGACTATTTGGCAGGTTTCTCAGCGAATGTGCAGGATGTTCTTGCTAAATTTGACTTTGATAACATCATCCGAAGAATGGTTGAAAGCAATACCCTGTATCTTGTAATAAAAGAATTCAATACTCAAAAGGGGTATTTGGGCCCTGATAAAATCAGCGCTGTGGACTGCGGTTATATTTTTGAGGATTTGGTTCGCCGCTTTTCGGAGTCGTTTGGCGAAGAAGCCGGAGCCCATTTTACCAGTCGTGATATTATTTATCTGATGACCGACCTGCTTCTTACGGATGCAAAGCTTGATGAAACAGGCAATGTCACAGTCTATGATATGACAATGGGCACCAGTCAGATGCTTTCCTGTATGGAAGAGAGAATCCACGAGTTGAACGAAGACATAGAAGTTACCTGTTTCGGGCAGGAATTTAATCCCTCTACTTTTGCTATCGCAAAGGCAGATATGATGATTCGTGGCGGCGATCCAAATAATATGCGATTTGGGGATACTCTCTCTGATGACCAGTTTAAAGGCTTCACTTTTAAGTACTGCATTTCCAATCCTCCGTTTGGAATCGATTGGAAGCGAGAGCAAAAGGCCGTCGAAGCGGAAGCTAAACTTGGTGAGCTGGGAAGATTTGCTCCGGGACTTCCGAAAATCAGCGATGGTCAGCAGCTTTTTGTGCTGAACGGTCTTTCCAAGCTTGCGCCGGATGGCAGAATGGCAATTATTCAGAATGGTTCTCCGCTGTTTTCGGGCGACGCAGGCAGCGGCCCCTCTAACATCCGTCAGTACATATTGGAAAACGACTGGCTCGATGCAATTATCCAGCTTTCTACCGACCAGTTCATGAATACGGGAATCAGCACCTACATTTGGATTTTATCCAAGGACAAGCCTGCCTATCGTGCAGGGAAGGTACAACTTATTGACGCTTCCCATTGCTATGAACAGCGCAGGAAGTCTATCGGAACCAAACGCAACGATATTACCGACCTTTGCCGCAGTCTGATTGTAGAAGCATACGGCGAGTATAAGAACGATGCTGTTTACGGTGATAAAGACGGCATTTATTGCCACAGTAAGATTTTTGGCTCAGAGGAATTCGGATACAACAAAATTGTTGTAGAACGCCCGCAGAGAGACGAAAACGGTGAGGTTATCCTGAAAAAAGGCAAGCCTGTCGCAGATAAAAATCTTCGTGACACAGAAAATGTGCCGCTTGTGCAGGATATCGATCGTTATTTTGAACGGGATGTTTTGCCGTACGCTCCCGATGCATGGATTGATAAGAGCAAAACCAAAGTCGGATACGAAATTCCGATGACACGCTATTTTTATGAGTATCAGCCGCCGGAACCGGTGGATGATATTGTAAAGCACATTAAAAAGCTGGAAAGCGAAATTTCCGAAAGCTTAAATGCACTGTTTCATAAGGAGAATGAACTTTGAGAGAAGTGTTGAGTTTTCTGTTTGACAGAATTACCGATCCGCTCGGTTTGCCCATTGCGTGGTATTGGGAATGGATTATTCTTGCAGTCATTGAATTAGCTGCATTCGCCATTGCGTTCCGGGCTGTGGGCGATTTATATGATGGCGGTATGATCAGCGGCAGCGCAGCCGGTTCTATCCTACATTGGATTATTCGTCTGATTGTATTTGTTGTGATATGGGCTGTTACCTATTTTGTGATTTGGCTTGCAAAGCTTATTTTTGCACATTGGATACTTATTGTAAGTATCCTTGGCGGCATTCTGGTGATTGCTGCAATTATTTGTCTGATTGTTCGTTATACCCGAAAAGGTGGTGAAAACAATGCGTAAAATGAAAGACAGCAGGATTGAATGGATTGGGAAAATCCCTGAGACTTGGGGTATCTCCAAGCTAAAATATATTGGCAAATATATAAATGGGTATGCTTTTAAACCTAGCGATTGGAGTGATACAGGAAGAAAAATAATCAGAATTCAAGATTTAACCGGATCGTATGATAACCCCAACTATTATGATGGTGATATTGATTCGAAGTATGTAATTAAAAATGGCGATATACTTGTTTCATGGGCGGCAACTTTAGATGCATTTATTTGGCATAAAGATGAAGGACTGCTGAATCAACATATTTTTAAAGCTATTCCAGATAAAAAAATAATAGATTACAATTTCTTTTTCTGGATGATTAAAATTGCCATGGAAAATATGAATAACGACAACAAACATGGTATTTTTATGCAGCATGTAACTTTGGATGTATTTAATAACTTTACCATTCCCTTGCCGAAAATCAGTGAGCAAAGCAGAATTGCGACCTTTCTTACTAGTCGATGCGATGAAATCAATGCTGTTCTGGAAAAAACTCGTGCTTCGATTAAAGAATATAAAAAATTGAAACAGGCTGTTATTACACAGGCTGTTACCAAAGGCATCCGTGGCGACAGACCAATGAAAGACAGCGGGAGTATTTGGTTTGGAAATATTCCTGTTGATTGGGATATGAAAAAAATTAAGTATCTTTTTCATATAAAAAAAGATATCGCAGGGCAAGAAGGTTATACAGTGCTTTCAATAACGCAAAAGGGTATTATGCCAAAAGATCTATCAAAAAACGAAGGACAATTAGCAGAAAGCTATAGCCACTATCAACTTGTCAATCCAGGTGATTACGCAATGAATCAAATGGACTTACTTACAGGATGGGTAGATATTTCGAAATATACTGGCGTTACCAGTCCTGATTATAGAGTTTTTGTTTTAGATGATTTGGAAAGCAATAACCGATCTTTCTATCTTTATCTAATGCAAATGTGTTATTCCAATCGCATTTTTTATGGTTTAGGTCAAGGCGTTAGTGGAATGGGACGTTGGAGATTGCAAGCAGATAAATTTTTGAATTTTTCTATCGTCGTTCCATCAAAGGATGAACAGCAAGAAATCGCCGACTACCTTGACGCTAAATGTGCCGAAATTGACAACTTGATTTCGAAGAAAGAGCAATACATCTCCGAAATCGAAAATTATAAAAAATCACTCATTTATGAGTATGTAACTGGCAAGAAGGAATGTCCTGCAATAAATCAGAATGACGACGTTTCTAATGCTTATCCATATTTCCCCGCTCCGGTGCATGCTTCCAGTCCTCGTTTTGCTCAGGCCGTTTTGATGAGCAAAATACTTGAAGAAAGCAGCAAAGGAATGGGCCGTGTCAAACTTGAGAAAACATTATTTACTATCGAAAATCACATTGGATTCAATTTTGACACAGAGTATCTTAGAGAAGCGGCTGGCCCCCTCGATGCTTCGATTTATGAGTGTGAGAAAATCATAACTCGCCGTAATAAGTGGTTCAGTATGAAAACTTCAAGTTATGGCGTCTCATATGCTCCTACCAATGATGTGGATAAATACAAGAAGTACTATGCGAAGTATTTTTCTGAGTATAATTCCGAAATTGAACGCATCATTGATGTTTTCAGAAATTACACAACTGAACAAGCAGAAATAATTGCTACGTTATTTGCTGCTTGGAATGATGCTATCATTGATAAAAAACAGTTTACCGATGATGACATCGTTGATGATGTGCTAAATAATTGGCATGAAAGCAAAAGACGTTTTCCCAGACAAGTTTGGCTTCGTGCAATGAACGAGATCCGAAAGAACCATATTATTCCTAAGGGATATGGAAAGCATACTGTTATGAAGGAGATGCAGTAAATGGAGATACCTATCACCATTCATTCAGACGAAAAAGGATATTTCGATAGAGAATGCCCAAATGAGAATTGCCTTTATACTTTCAAAATCAATATGCAGGATTGGAAAGAAAAAGTTTCTGATGACGAAGTCCACTGCCCAATGTGCGGTCATATTGATACCGCCGATAAGTGGTGGACACAGGAACAATTGGAATCTATGCAAGAAATTGCAGCAAGCTATGCTATGTCAATGATTACCAAAGAGTTAGATAAAGCGTTTGGTAAACTGGCCCGTTCTACTCGGAATAATAAATTTTTGAAGATAACCTATAAGCCCAGCAAAAAGATTACTTTTCAGAACAACCCTATCGGTCAGAGTGAAGAATGGGAAACCGATATTACATGCGAAAAATGTGGCACTCGATATAGTGTTATTGGTTCAGCTTATTTTTGCCCCTGTTGTGGCCATAATTCCGCAGTCAGTGCTTTTAACGAGTCTACAGACAGCATTGAGAAAATGCTGAAATCTCTTCCAGAGATGAAGCAGTTGTTAACTGAATCATATGGTAGGGATAAAGCAGAAACCATGTGTCGTGGACTTTTGGAAAGCTCCCTCGGTGATATTGTTTCATCGTTTCAGAAGTTCGCATCTTGCCATTATGATAAGCTAACGGGAGAAATATCTAGAGTAAATGATTTTCAAATCGTTGAGAAAGGAAGCCAACTCTTCAAAGATGCAACTGGAAAAGGTTACGAAGAATGGTTATCGGATAAGGAACTACACGACATGAATATGTTTTTTCAACGTAGGCACCTGATTGAACATAACAACGGCATGGTCGATCAGAAATATATTGATAAATCTGGCGATAATTCCTATGTTATAGGTCAGAGATTGGTGGTAAAGGAAAGCGACGCATACGCTTTATTAGCAATAATTAAAAAGCTTGCTATAGGGCTTATGACATTACAAAAAGTTGTTCTATAGAGCGCACATTGCGACGTTCTGGCAGGAAAGGTGAAAACTAAATGTCTATTGCTGTTACAACTGAAAAACGCTTTGAGGAAGATATAGAATCCTTCTTCCTTTCTCCGGCAGGCGGATATACAAAAGGTGCCGATACATACGATGCCAAGCTCGGTCTATATGTAAATACCCTGATTGATTTTGTGCAGCGCACCCAGCCTAAAGAATGGGCACGCTTTGAAAACGCTAATCAGGTTGATCCTGTTCGCAAGTTTTGCCTTGCATTTTCTTCTGCGTGTGATGCAGAAGGCGTTCTTTCAGTACTTCGTCATGGATTTAAGCATCGGGGTATCCGTTTTAGGGTGTGTTATTTTAAACCGGAATCTGCTCTTAATCAAACAGCGACTGCGTTATGGACGCATAATAAAGTTGAATGCTACCGTCAATGGTATTATTCCGCCGACAGCAAAAAGAGTGTGGATATGGTTTTGGTACTCAATGGCATTCCTGTGTTTGCCTTTGAACTGAAAAATCAATATACTGGTCAAACTGTTGATAACGCAAAGCAGCAATGGATGTATGACCGTGATCCTCGTGAGATTTGTTTTCAGTTTAATCGGCGGATCTTGGCATTTTTCTGCGTTGACCACACGGAAGTTTGGATGACAACGAAATTGTCCGGTAAAAATACATATTTTTTGCCATTTAATCAAGGCTATAACGGTGCCGGTAACGATGGCGGCAAAGGAAATCCTGCGAATCCTGATGGATACCCTACTGCGTATCTTTGGGAAAATGTTTTCCAAAAAGATAGTATGATGGATATTATCCAGAAATTTATGAACTTGCAGGAAGGGAAAACCCTGATTTTCCCCCGTTATCACCAGCTGGACGTTGTTCGCAAATTGCTGGCCGATGTCAGAAAGAACGGTTCAGGACACAACTATCTGATACAGCATAGCGCAGGCAGCGGCAAGTCGAATTCTATTGCTTGGACAGCCTATCGTTTGGCTTCCCTTTTCAATGCGGATAACAAGCCTGTATTCTCAAGCGTTATTGTTGTAACAGATCGCACGGTTTTAGATGCACAGTTACAAGAAACGATCTCCGGCTTTGATCATACGCTTGGTGCTGTAGAAACAATTGGAGAAGACAAAAATTCAAAAGATTTGCGAGATGCTATTAATAATGGAGTCCGTATCATTGTTACCACATTGCAAAAATTTCCTGTTATCTATCAGGAGGTTGATAAGGTGGCAGGACGAAATTTTGCGGTTATTGTAGATGAAGCGCATTCTTCGCAAACAGGTAATTCAGCCTTGAAATTGAAAGCGGCTCTTGCCAATACGGAAGATGCTTTGCGAGAGTATGCGGAAATCGAAGGTAAGAACGAAGAAGAGCTTGATCCTGATGACAGGCTTATGAAAGAAATGCTTGTTCACGGCAAGCATAAAAATCTGTCTTTCTTTGCTTTTACTGCTACGCCGAAAGATAAAACTTTAGAACTTTTCGGAACGGAATACGAGGATGGTTCTTTCCACCCATTTCATATTTACAGCATGAGGCAGGCCATTGAAGAAGGCTTTATTCTCAATGTTCTTCAAAATTATATGACCTATGACACCTGCTTTAAAATAGCCAAAACTACGGAAGATAATCCTGATGTTCCTGCAAGCCGAGCAGCAAAGGTGATCCGCCGGTATCAAGAATTACATCCATATAATATTTCGCAGAAATCACAGATTATTGTTGAAACATTCCGTGAAACAACACGCCATAAAATCGGCGGAAGAGCTAAAATGATGGTCGTTACCTCTTCTCGGCTTGCTGCGGTGCGTTATTTCCACGAAGTAAAACGCTATATAGAGGAGCAGAAGTATAATGATGTTCAAATACTTATTGCTTTTTCCGGTGCTGTTCAAGATGGAGATACCGAATATACGGAGCCCAAATTAAATGTTCGTGCTGATGGCAGCCATATAGCGGAAACGCAGACCAAAGCGGAGTTTCACGATAATTTTAATGTGCTTATCGTGGCAGAAAAATATCAGACCGGCTTTGACGAACCATTGTTGCATACGATGATTGTTGATAAGAAGCTGAAAGGTGTAAAAGCCGTACAAACGCTATCTCGCCTGAATAGAACTTGTGCGGGAAAAAATGACACCTTCATATTGGACTTTATCAACAAGAAAGAGGACATTCTGGAAGCGTTTCAGCCGTTTTATCAGGAAACCATGCTTTCGCAGGAAGTTAATGCCGATTTGATTTACCAAACACAGAAAGAACTGCGGGGCTTTGCGATTTACAGTGATACTGATGTTGAAACTTTTGCGAAAGAGTATTTTAAGACGGGAAAACAGGACGCTCGTGCAATGGGAAGAATGACGAGCATACTAAAGCCTGTTGCAGACCGATATAACAAGAAATCTACCGAAGAACGTTATCAGTTTCGCCGCCAAGTTCGTAATCTGATTAAGTGGTACGGATACATCTCCCAAATTTTGCGTATGTTCGATAAAGACTTACACAAGGAATATGTGTTCTGCTCCTATTTGCTTAATTTGCTGCCGCCAGAGGCGGTTTCTATGATTGACCTTGAAGGCAAGTTAAAGCTGGAATACTATAAGTTGCAGAAAACCTTTGAAGGCTCCATAGAATTGCAGGAGACAAAGGGCGTTTACGAGCCCGCCAAACATAAAGGTGCTATGGGTGGCGATAGCAAGGAACCTCTTGACGAAATCATTGAGAAAATCAATGAAAAGTTTAAAGGCGCATTCACCGAGGGAGATAAAGTCTTACTGAATGCTTTGCATACTAAATTGATGGCAGACAAAAAACTGACAAAAATGGCACGCAGTTCTGATCCGCAAATTTTTGCGGAAAGTATCTTTCCCAAAGCTTTTGGAGATGCAGCACAGGATAGCTATATGGAATCTCAGGACACTTATACTTCTCTGTTCGAAGATCAGAATAAATACAATGCAATTATGAGTGCATTGGCAGATGTGGTATATCGGGAAATGAGAAAGAATTGATATTTTTTACACGAAATCATTCGGGAGGGTGAACAAGGATGGCTTATGTATATGCACTTATCAACAAGGATACCTTGGCTTACATTTGCCGGGAAAAGGGCGTTTCTGGCGACTTTATTGCTAATAAAACTAAAATAAGTGCTACAAAGTTGGCGCTATGGCTCACTCCTACCGATTCAGCTCTTCCGACTATAAAGCAGGCCAAAAAATTAGCAAGCTGTCTACATATTCCTTTTGCAGGGCTTTATATGAATTCCATTGATATTCCTTTGAAGAAAATTCCTAATGTTCGGAATATGCGAACAATGCTGGGAACAAGTAGTTCTGACGATAGTGCCCTTAATGTCGCAATGATCGATGTTCTCCTTGAACGAGATTTTCTTTTGAACGCAAACGATGAATTGGGGCTAACTACAAAAACTTTTTTGCCTGTTGTACCTGAAGAAAATGATCCTCAGATTTGGGCAAATGCAATTCGAGAACAATTTTCCATTAGCCTCGAACAGCAATATAAGTGTAACTCTGCACGACAGTTTTATTTATATTTGCGAGAAAAAATAGAATCTGAAGGCGTGTTTATTCACTGCTTTACTGATGTTCCTATAGATACTGCACGCGGGTTTGCAATTTATTATGCAGACTTGCCGATTATTGGAATTAATGATGAGGATCGTCCACCGGCAAAATCCTTTTCCATTATTCATGAGTTAGTGCACTTATTTAAGCGAGAATCTTCCCTGTGCAACGATATGAATAATTCTGTTGCAACTAAAGAAGAGGAGGTGTTCTGCAACGCTGTAGCGGGTGAACTGCTTGTTCCACAAAATGCAATCAACATTGTTCTAAACAACAATAATTATTCTACACCATATTCAGAAGAGGATTTAAAACGGATTGCCGATCGCTTTTCGGTAAGCCGTGAAGTTATCATTAGAAGGCTACTTGACTTAAACAAAATTAGCAAGATTGAATATGATACTTACGCTGATATGTTCAGACAAGAAATAGATTATGAGCGTGAAAAACAAAGAACAGATAGAAAAAATGGTATCAATAACAGTATTCCACGAAATATTAGCCGCGAGGCAATTGATCGCACAAGTCCTGCTGTAAGTAAGGCGCTCTATCGTGGATACGGCGAGGAAATATATAGCAAACAAGATATTGCTCGTCACCTTAACATCGATCAGAAACATATAAATAAATTTTTGATGGAGGTGGCTAAATGGAACAATTAACATTGTTTGCAACACCATATAAATATATAATGGACACTTCGTCAATTTTATCTCAAAAACCAGGAGAACCTCATACAAGACTTGTTTATAAAAGTCAGTGGGAAAATATTGAGCATTATATGAAAGAAAAAGTAATTGTCACATGTTCTGAGATTGTTGATGAAATTAAAGATAAGGATATTATCTGTTGGCTAAATATGCAGCAGTGTGATGTGCTCGATATTGACGATGAAGTTCAAATGAATGTAAGAAAAATAGTTACGGATAATCCGAAAATGATTGAATTTACTGGAAAAAGTGGAACATCTTCCGGTGACGCATTTCTTATTGCTACAGCAATGAAATATGGTCTTGCTGTAATAACAGAAGAAAATCCGGACAAACCCACCAAGATACCGCAGATCTGTAAAAAATACGGGTTGCAGGCAATGAACATAACAAAACTATGTGAAGTTGAAGGTTGGAAATTCTAATATATAGAACTTGAATAATAGTGCTGCTGAATCACACGGGTGCAATATGGTCTAAAACCATGTGCCATATTCAGTGCGATTTACTGAAGAAAATCGATAAAATACAATTCATGTTTGAGAGTATTGATGTATTGAAACAAGATAGTGAAAGGCCGCACCGGTTGCTGCGGCTTGTACTCAATTTTTCTTTTTGCGGTTGGGGAAGCTGGCTTCCAGCCATTCTTCAAACTCAGTCAGCGTGATCTTTCCGTCGGTACACTCGTCCCGCTTGGTCATCGCCTGATACTTCCATTTTTTGAAATCAGGCTCTTTGATCTGGTGGACACGCACTCGTGCGGCATAGCGTTTATAATACTTCTGATATAACGGAATGGCGGCATTGTCCGCCATTTTCTTTTTGTAGTTTTCCTGCGCCGCAAGCTCCTGACAGTTCCGGGTTTCACCCTCTGCCACACGGTCGCAGTAGTTTGTATCGTAGTTGCCTTTCATAATAAAATGTCTGCCGCAGCGCTTGCATTTGCGAAACCGAACGGACTTTGTAAGCATCTCCCAAAGCTCAAACATCAGTATATCTTCTATGCAGGAGCATTGGAATCGAGTCAGCGGCTCATAGGTCAATGCAGAAATGCTCTTGAGATCTTCCTGAAGAATACGGTGGTTTATACAAAAATCCCGCAGCCCATCATTTTCGTATTGCTCGTTTTCAAGATCTATGAATTGAGATGGGCTGAAATAATTGCTGAGAGGATTTTGCCCCAATTCGGGATAATCAAAAATGTACTGATATTCATATCGGGCTGTACAGTTGTTTGCCCTGCAATAAAGCCCATATCGCTGATTGGCGCTAAGATTTTTCAAAACGGAGGGATAATAGTCCTCATCAAAAACAAAGGCAATCAATTTCATCAACCTTGATTGAAGGGCTTTCAGGTATGCAAGATACGCTGAAAGCTCTTTTTTTGTGCGCTTTTTCAGAAAAGGAGGGAACAGCATGGTGTACAAAGACGAATGAATCACAGGCCGAAAGTGTTTGACCGTTTCAGCAAGACAGAGGTAATCAAAAACCTTTTGTTCCGCTTCCGATTCAAATTGTGTAGGAACGGTTTCACGTTCTTCTCCAAACGTCAATTTATCAGTATTACACGCCGCTTCAAAGTCAGCATACAGAAAGTTTAATAACCCTTCCCCTAAAGAGAAGTCCACACTACCACCGCTGAACGGAATGAGTCTGCCTACCTCAATCTCGCTTTCATCGGAATCTAAATTGGGATTTGACACCATCTGCATAGACGGAAAGCATTTGAACTTGGGAGGGAGCATATCGCAAACGCTCAAATAATTTTTTAGATCCTCGTCTGTTTGATCGGGCGGTACAAGAAAGGAATTTCTTTCCCCGCAGGCAAGTTCAGAAACGGAGGAAAACCGCTTTTTCGTGATACTGCGGCTGGCGGCATCCGCCTCGGAAAACTCATAGCTTTCTGGCACGGCAATAGAAATGTTTTTTTGTTCCGAATCGCACCACACCAGATTTTTCATCTTTCCCTGAAGCTCTGCATTAGCGGAATCAAGAATTTGAAGCGCTGATTTTTTATCCATACTCTCACCTTTATTTTTAGAAAATGTCAAATTGACGAATATTAGATAATTTATATCACTACAAACAATATTTTACAAAAGTATTGCCTCCGTGTCAATACACAGGTACAATAAATTTGAAAATTAAGATTTATATAAATCTAATTTTCTAAAATCGAATGACCGTCCAAAGGGTACTAACTGCCCATTCCATTCCTTATAAGCGAAGGTCTTTCATACAGCACCTTGAAAATTGAATAACAATCCGAATTGGATATGACTATGCCACGACCTTCCGAAGGAAGCGAGCACGGCGACGCCGCTTGACGGGGGCAGGGATAGAAAAACGGCATTCGAATAAAACGCAACAGGTATCGGAAGGCACTATGATCCTCACGCCGGTATCTGTCTTACATAGCCGTAAAAAAGGAGGATTGAAGCGCTATGAAAAAATCAGAGCTCAAAGAGCTTTATCAGATGATGTTTCCGGAATATCCGGATATCGTGACCGTCCGGCAGCTTCGGGAAATGCTGGGCATCAGCCGTCAGCTTGCCTACGATCTCATCAACGATGGTGATTTGCAGGCAATCAAAATCGGCAACAGTTTCAAAATACCGAAAGTCAGTGTGATTAACTTCGTGACCGAGGAACAAAAGGAGGTGAAATCAAGTGTCTGAAATTCTGCGGCTTACCTCGTCCCAGCGCTCACGGTGCAACCGCCTGATAAAAAGGCTGTGCGCCAATTATGACGATGGCAACTGCTTGCTGCTGGATGATGGTGAACCCTGCGTCTGTCCGCAGATCATTTCCTATTCGTTGCTGTGCCGGTATTTCCGTAATGCAGTTTTACCAGCCGAAAAGGAACTGTATGCAGACATTTTCAAGCAGCGTACTTATCACTGCGCCGAGTGCGGAGCGGCTTTTGTACCGAACTCCAACCGGCAAAAATACTGCCTATCGTGCAGCAAAAAGGTGCACCGCAGGCAGAAAAACGAGAGCGCAAGAAAGCGCAAAGCGGACAATTAGGAACCCCCAAATGCCCGGTTTACAAGGGCTTTTTAACACCGGATCGGGGTACATAAAGGAATCATACCAAACCCCTCTATTTCGGCGTTCTAATTGTCCGCAAACCAAAAAAAGAAAGGATGTAAGGTTGAAACATTGCGATTTGAGTATCATTCCGAAAAAGGACGCACAAGACCAGGCCCCCCGAAGCGGGCCGAAA
>CANQXH010000040.1 GCA_947627745.1 uncultured Oscillospiraceae bacterium | reverse complement strand
GCCGACGACCCGGTGGGCGCCTACGGCAGAGGGGTGACCCAGGCGGCCAACGCCTTTCAGCGGGCGGGGATGAAAAACGTCACCGAGCAGCTGTTTCCCAACGCCCGCCACGAGATCCTTCGGGAAGCCCGGAAGGATCAGGTGTACGCCTACCTCACCGGCTGGATGGCGGAAAAGGCAGGCACGCCCAGAGAAAAGAAAAAGGAAAACTTCCTGAATTAGTCCAATATTTTGGACAGTTCGTGTGATAGAATAGAGCCAGAAAAACAAAAGGAAAGGTTGATGGTTATGTATTCTATCCGCTATGTTCATGGGCACATTCAGGTTTACGACAGCAACGGCAACTTCCTGTTTTCGGCGGACAACGAGCGGGAGGTCAGAGAGGAGCTGGAATCGGATGCGGAATCTGCGTCTTGATCTGTGCTATGACGGAACCAGGTACGCCGGCTGGCAGCGCCTTGGAGGCGCTGCCAACACCCTTCAGGGAAAATTGGAACAGACCCTCTCCCGAATCCTGGGGGAGGAGATCAGTGTTTCCGGCAGCGGGCGCACCGACGCTGGCGTTCACGCTTTGGGACAGGTGGCCAATTTTCACTGCCACAGTCAAATGCCCGCCGGGGAGATCTTGGCGGGCCTTCGCCGGTATTTGCCGGAGGATATCGGCATATATTCTTGCCGGGAGGTCCCGGAGGGGTTCCACGCCCGGCTCAGCGCCAAGGCCAAAACCTACCGTTACCGGATCTGGAACAGCGAAGAGCCCTGTGTCTTTCAGCGGCGGTATGTGGCCATCTTCCCAGAGCCGCTGGACGATGCCGCCATGGCCCGGGGGGCGGCCTATTTTCTGGGGGCGCATGATTTTTCCGCCTTCTGCTTGCGCAAGGGAAAAAAGCGCTCCTCGGTCCGCGCCATTTCCCGCTTCACCGTGGAACGGACGGGACATGAAGTGACCCTCACCGTCACCGGGGACGGGTTTTTATACGGTATGGTGCGGATCCTGGCGGGAACGCTGATAGAGGTAGGGGCCCACCGGCGGGACCCGGACAGCATCCCTGCCCTGTTCGGAGAGAAACGGGCCCTGGCCGGTCCTCTTGCCCCCGCCGCGGGGCTGTGTCTGATGGAGGTAGACTATTGAACATCCAGATTTTCGGCAAAGCAAAGTGCTTTGACACCAAGAAAGCCCAGCGCTGGTTTAAGGAGCGGCGGATCCCCTTCCAGTATGTGGACCTGGACCGTTACGGCCTGTCTGGCCGGGAATTTGACAGCGTTTTGACGGCGGTGGGCGGCATCGAGAACCTGATCGACTATGGCGGCAAGGGGGAGGAGATCACCCTTCTGCGGTACATGGACGACCGGCGGGCCAAGGAGGACAAGGTTTTCGAGAATCCCGGGCTCATGAAGACGCCCATCGTCCGAAACGGCCGCCAGGCCACCGTGGGCTTCTGTCCGGAGGTCTGGCAGCAATGGAAATAACACGAAAGCGGTTTCCTTGGAGGAAACCGCTTTTTTTGGAAAATAAGAAAGATTGTTCTTGCAAAACTCACAAAAAAGTGGTATTGTAGGAGGGCACTATGACCAAATTCCTGGAATCCGTCAATGGCTTTGTCTGGGGCGTGCCGGCGCTGGTCCTGATCCTGGGGGTGGGGCTGTATTTAAGCGCCGCCACCGGCTTTGCCCAGCTCCGGCTTTTTCCCCGGGCAGTGAAGGAGTTCTTCGCCAAGCTCCGGGGCCGGGACGGGGAAGGCCAGGGCGTTTCCCCCTTCCAGGCCCTCTGCACCGCCCTGGCGGCAACGGTGGGGACCGGGAATCTGGCGGGGGTGGCGGGGGCCATCGCCATCGGCGGCCCCGGCGCCATCTTCTGGATGTGGCTGTGCGGGATCCTGGGCATGATGACCAAGTTCGCGGAGACGGTCCTGGCGGTCCATTACCGGGAGCGCTCCGGCGAGGAATTTGTGGGCGGTCCCATGTACATCATCCGCAACGGCATGGGGAAGAAGTGGAACGGACTTGCCCTGCTGTACTGCTTTTTTGGGATCGTGGCGGCCTTCGGCGTGGGAAACGCCACCCAGATCAACGCGGTGATCACGGGCCTCAACGGCATCCTCACCGCCTTCGGCGGGGAGGAGACCATCCGGGGCAACCTGATCATGGGCGCGGTCCTGGCAGTTCTGGTGGCGGCCATGCTTCTCGGCGGCGCCAAGCGGATCGGGCAGGCGGCGGAGCTGCTGGTGCCCTTCGCCGCTGTGGGCTACCTTCTTTTGGGGACGGGGGTGCTGATCGGACGGGCGTCCGCCATCCCCGGGGCCTTCCGGGCCATCTTCGTGGGGGCTTTTTCCCCCGCCGCCGTCACCGGCGGGGTGCTGGGCTCGGCTTACCGGGCGCTGCGGGTGGGGGTTTCCCGGGGGGTGTTCACCAATGAAGCGGGAATGGGCACCGCCTCCATCGCCCACGCCGGGGCCCGGGTATCCCATCCCGGAGAACAGGGCCTGATGGGGATCATGGAGGTATTTCTGGACACCATCGTGATCTGCACCATGACCGCCCTGGTGATTCTGTGCAGCGGGATCCCCATTCCATACGGGCAGGACGTGGGTGTGGAGCTGACAACCCGGGCCTTTTCCCAGTTTTACGGCTCCTGGGTCGCGGTGCCCATCGCGGCGGCGCTGTGCGCCTTCGCCTTTGCCACGGTGCTGGGCTGGGGACTCTACGGCGCCCGGTGCGCCGAATACCTCTTTGGCCGCCCCGTGTGGAAGCCCTTTGCCCTTTTGCAGGCAGGTACGGTGATGTTGGGGGCGGTGCTGAAAACCGGCACGGTCTGGCTCCTGTCCGAGACCGTCAACGGCCTCATGGCCATTCCCAATCTGATTGCCCTTGCCTGGCTCAGTCCGGTTTTGATCGGACTGACCGGAGACTATATTAAAATTCTAAAGACGGGCCGCGTGCCCGATCCCGGAGGTACTTATGCAGATTTCCATCAACGCCAACCGCTGCGAACCCTCTCCCATGCGGAAATTCCATCCCCTGGCGGTAGAAGCGGAAAAACAGGGGAAGCGGATCTATCATCTGAACATCGGGCAGCCGGATCTACCCACCCCCAGGGCGTACTATGACGCCATCCGGCGCTTTGACGAGCACACCCTGGCCTATGCCGAGTCTCCCGGCTCTCCCGTCCTGATCGACGCCATCCGGGGGTATTACAGGCGGCTGGGGGTGGAGCTGGCGCCGGAGGATGTGCTGGTCACCACCGGCGGCAGCGAGGCATTGCTTCTGACCTGCCTGAGCATCCTGGACCCCTATACCGAGGTCATCATTCCCGAGCCCTACTATCCCAACTATACCACCTTCGTCCACGCCGCCGGCGGCGTGATCCGGGCTCTGCCCACCTGCCCCGAGGAGGGCTACCGCTACGCCTACCGGAGCCGGATCGAGAGCCTGATCACCAAGAACACCCGGGCCATCCTGCTGACCAACCCCGGCAATCCCACCGGCGTGGTTCTGGATGAAAAGGAGATGCGGATGATCGCCGATGTGGCGAAGAAGCACAAGCTGTTCCTGATCTGCGACGAGGTCTACCGGGAGTTCTGCTATGATGAGAAATTTGGGGTCCCCACCATGGCCCGGTTCCGGGACATCGACCAGAATCTGGTGATCATCGACTCGGTCTCCAAACGGTTTTCCGCCTGCGGCGCCCGGGTGGGCTGCGTCGTCACCCGAAACAAGGAGCTGCAGCAGGCGATCCTGAAGTTCTGCCAGTCCCGTCTGGCGGTGGCTACGGTGGACCAGCTGGGGGCGGCGGCGCTGTACTCCGTGGACCCGGAATTTTTCCTCCGCTCCAAGGAGGAGTACCGCCTGCGGCGGGATCTGGTGGTGAGCCGGCTGCGGCGGATCCCCGGGGTGATGGTGGAGGAGCCCATGGGCGCCTTTTACGTCATGGCAAGCCTCCCGGTGGACGACGCGGACAAATTCCAGTACTGGCTGCTGGAGTATTTCCAGGACCAGGGGGAGACGGTGATGTTCGCGCCTGGGGCGCCCTTCTACGAGACCCCCGGCAAAGGCGTCAACGAGGTGCGGATCGCCTATGTGCGGAAGCGGGAGGAGCTGGAGCGGGCTCTGGAGCTGCTGGAAAAGGGCATCGCGGAATATCAGAAAACTGTGATGAACGAATAAAATAGATCGTCCGCCCGCCGGGAAATCGGCGGGCGGACGGCGTTATTATTTTGGAACCTGTTTTTCATGCTGCCCCGCGGGACCGGGGCGGCATTCCAATAGGCCGCCATACCCCATTTCGGACAGCGGATTTACCGGCTTTTTGCCTCCAAACTCCGGTGGAGGATCCACACGCCACCCAGTAGGCACGCCTGGGAGCCGGTGTTGATCCCCTGCTCGATCCAGTTCACGGCGGCGGAGGTTGTGTCCTGGCCGGACATGGCTCCCATGCCCATGGCCAGCAGGAAGGCCAGGGCAAAAAGCGCCACAGCGGTGTATTTTTTCTTCCTTCCGGCCAAAACGCCCAGCCCGGTACACATACTCCCCAGCCCCAGCACCATCAGGAGGATGAAGACGAAGCTGCCGCTGAATACCGGCGGCACGGCGGCAAGCAGGAGTTCCCGCTTTTTGCCAAACAGGGGGATCAGCATCCCCGCCCCCGCCAGGGCAAAGCCGATGGACTGCACCGGCAGGAACATGGAATTGAGCACTGAAAAATCGCAGATCCCGGCGGCGTACAGGAGCTTCCAGAGGGCCTTGAGAAATCCGGCGGCAAAAATATCGATCACGCCGGCGGCAAAGAAGGCATAGGCGGTCTTGCCCAATTTTAAATCCCGGAGCAGCAGCACCGCCGCCGCGCCAAAGAGGGCCACGGGCAGAAAATCCACCAACGCCATGGGAACGGTAAATTCGTACACGGTTCGGCCCTCCTTCCTTACTTCTGCTTATTCAGGTGGTAGATGGGCAGCAGGGGAATGAGAATGGGGGTGGAGTCGGTATAGGCTTTGTAGTCCGGGTCGTCGCCATAGCGGGCCATCTGCCGCTTTTCCAGCCGCTGGGCCCCGTTGAACATGATGAACACGATGCAAACATAGGCAATCATCGCGGTGAGCCACTGGCCCACACCTGTCAGGGTGTCCAGGCAGGAGACGGTCAGACCGGTCCAGAACAGAATCTCGGCAAAGTAATTGGGGCAGCGAACGATCTTGTACAGGCCCTGGGTAGCCACCTTGTCGGGGCGCTGGGCCTTCTGAGCGCTCTTCTGCTGATCCGCCACCGCCTCCAGCACGATGGCCAGGGCGCAGATGACGATGCCCGCCCAGGTAAAGCCGGAGACGGCGCCGCCGTTGTACAGCCGGAAATATACCGGTGAGGTTTGGGCCACATACAGCACGCCCATGAACAGCCACATGGCTACCTTCACAAAGAAGGGCAGGGCGCTCTCGTCCCCGGTGGCCTCCTTTAAGGTCTTGCGGTAGGCGGCGTTTTTCAGCTCCCGAACCAGCAGGAAACCGGACAGGCGGATGCCGTAGATCAGCAGCAGCAGACACAGAATGTAGTGGGCCGCCTCCGCGTGGAACACCCCCACCAGGCTCATCAGCGCCAGGGTCACGCCCACGGCCGCCACGGAGAAGCCGTAGCCGATGGACATGAAATAGACGTACTTTTTAAATCCGCACAGGCACGCCGCCAGGCACACCGCGAATAAAATTCCAAGATAACCCCAGCCCATGATTTACTCCTTTCCAAAGCTCTTGTTGATATATTCCCGGAAGCTCATGTCCCCGGTGACGGTGTCGCCCACCATTTCCTCGGTGAGGGTCCACTTGGAGAACTTAAGAATGGCCTCCTTGCCGTTTTTCTTGAATTTGTTGATAAAGGCCAGCACGTCGAACAGCCAGGCCGGGGCCCGTTTGATCACCGGCTCCTTCCCGGCGGCGGCGAAGCACATCTTGGCGATCTCCTCGTAGGACCAGGTCTCCTTGCCGCCGACGTTGTAGGTCTTGTTGTCGTCCATCATGTGCTCCACGATGAAATCGGCAAAGTCCTCGGTGGAGACCACGTTGGCGTGGACTGGGGTATTGCCCAGGAGGGTCACTTCGCCCTTTTCGATCATGGGCTTGAAAACTTTTACAATGTCGTAAAAATAGCCGGTGGGCCGGAAAATACACCAGGTCAGGCCGCTCTTTTTCAGCTCCTCTTCAAACAGGTACTTGGCGTGGAGCATGGGCACCTTGGGGGCCTTGTCCGCCTTGAGAACGGAGACGTAGGCGAAGTGCTTCACCCCCGCCGCCTGGGCCTCCCGGAGCAGGTTCAGATTGCCCTGATAGTCGATGTCGTAGTTGGTGACGGTGGCGGAGGTCTTGGTCAGGCCCACGGTGGTAATCACGCAGTCCGCCCCGTCGCACAGGCCCTTCAGAGCCTCCGGTTTGGTCACGTCCAGCTTCCGGAAGGTGAAGTCCCCGGTCAGGCCCAGGTCCCGCTCCACCATATCCGCCGCCACCACGGTGTGGCCCGCCTTCAGCAGTGCCTTGAACACATCGGAGCCCAGATTGCCGTAGGCTCCCGCCAGAACGATTTTCATTTTCAGGTTCCTCCTCATCATTTTGTTAATATAAGACGCACCCGGTGTAGGTGATCGTCTTTTCTCCGTGATAATAGCTTGCGCCGCAGTCCCGGCAGACCTGGGTGACGAACAGACCGTAGCCCTCCATGGAGGACATGGCCTTCTCCGGGAACCGGCACGCTTCCGGATAGGCACAGCTGCCGCAGATCCGGCAGCCTCCCGCCCCCAGGCACAGGGCCCCTGGCTCCTCCCGCCGCAGCTCCTCCCAAAAGGCCCGCAGCAGGGCCAGGTGCCGCTCCTCGGTCCGACGGTAGGCTCGGGTGTCGATGGCCTTTTCCGTCCGGCCCACGGTTTGCAGCAGTAGGCCCCGGGAATAGCTGTGGAGCCGCTCGGCGCACTCTTCCAAAGTGCCGCAGGCCGGGGGACAGGTCCAGTTTTTGCCATAGGCATGACACCGGTCCGCCCGGCACATCGCCCGCACCGCCGGCAGGGGCGTGAGCTTTTGGGGGTCCAGGGGCGTCGCCTGGGAAAAGCCCAATTCCAAGGCCCGCTCGCGCCAATCCGTCATGATTTCGCCTCCCGAAATTCCATGGCCTTGGCAAACCGCCGGGGGAATCCAGGGAGACCCGATAGCTCCACGGGCCGGATTTGCTCCGCCAGGGTCTGGGCCAGAGCCAGCGCGGATCCTTCCCACGCCAGGCGGATGGCGCCCGCTCCCGCCGCGTTGCCCACCGGGGTGATTTTCTCCAGCAGTTCCCCCGGGATCAGCCCGATCCGGCAGGCGCTGGCGGGGTTCAGGGAGCTGCCAAAGGCCCCCGCCAGGAACACCCGTTGAATTTCTTCCATTTTCACGCCCATCTGCTCCGCCAGAAGCTCAATCCCGGCCCGAATGGCGCCCTTGGCAAGCTGCACCTGACGGATGTCCTCCTGGGATAGGAAAATATGCTCCGTCAGATGCAGCGAAGATGCCACCCGGCCCCTGCGGTTGATTTGACCGGCCTCCAAAAACACCGCCACGGCGTCGATGAGGCCGGAGCCGCAGAGGCCTTTTGGTTCTCCGCCGCCGATAACGTGAAAGTGAAGGTTCCCATTTTCCGTCCAGACCCGGTCAATGGCGCCCTCGGCGCCCCGCATTCCGAAGCGAATTCCGGCCCCCTCCAGGGCGGGCCCCGCCGCCGTGGCGCAGGCCAGGAGCCCCCTCCGGCTGCCCAGCACCATTTCGCCGTTGGTGCCGATATCCAGAAGAAGGGTGAGTTTCTCCGCCTCCTGGAGATTCTCCGCTAGCACGCAGCCTAGAATGTCCGCTCCCAGAAACCCGGCGATATCCGGCACCAGAAGCAGCTCCGCTTCCGCACAGCAGGGAAGGACCGGCCCGCAGACCACGGTTTTTGCCTGCCGCAGCAGGGGGTCAAAGGGAGGCCGGGCCAGATTCTCCACCGGCAGGCCTAGAAAGAGCTGCTGCATACAGCTGTTTCCAACCACCGCCACCCGCCGGATAGCGGCGGGGTCTGTGCTGCCGGCTTCGCAGACCGAACGGACCAGCGCCTCCATGCAGCGGCGGACGGCGGCGGTCAGCGCCGACCCTTCTCCCGCCAGGGCGGCCCGGATCCGGGAGACCACGTCCGCGCCAAAGGCGGTCTGAGGATTCAGGGCGCTGGCCGTGGCCAGCGTTTCCCCCGTATCCGAGAGCAGATAGCAGACCACCGTGGTGGTGCCGATGTCAAAGGCCAGCAGCGCTCCAGCTCCCGCTTTCCCGGAGGACGCCGGGGAATATGGTCCGTGGCTGTCGGGCAAAAGGACGGTCATATCCGCCTCTACTACGGTTTGACAGGCCAGGACCTCCGCACCGTTTACGGTTACACGGCATTTGCCGCATTTTCCCAGGCCGCCGCAGGGAGCGTCCAGGTAGAATCCCGCCTGCCGCAGACGTTTAAGTAGTCCGGTTCCCGCTGGGACCTGAAATTGCCGCCCATCCGGCAGAACGGTCAAAACCGGCATCAGATCCCCGCCCAGTCCCGGCAGACGGACACGGTCTTCTGGGGGCTGTGGGCCCACTCGTCGGCCCCGATGGCCCGGCAGGCGTCCTCGCTTACCGGCGCGCCGCCGATGATGATCTTCACCTGGTCCCGCATTCCCGCGTCGGAAAAGGCCTGGACCGTGGCTTTCATGGAGTCCAGGGCCAGAGTCAGCACCCCGGACAGGGCGATAATGGAGATCCCCTCGCTCTTTGCCGCCTCCACCACCTTTTGGGGTGGAACGTCGATGCCCAGATCCACCACCTCAAAGCCCCCGGCTTCCAGCATGGAGCGGACGATGTTCTTGCCGATGTCGTGAAGGTCGTCCTTGACGGTGCAGAGAATCATTTTTGCCTTTTTCCCGGCGCTCTCCGTCCCCACCAAGGCGTCCTTCAGGGTTTCCACCGCGTCAGTCATCAGTTCCCCGGCGTAGATCAGATCCCCGACAAAGTATTCTCCCTCCTCAAAGAGCTTCCCCACCGTGTCCATGCCCTTCTGGCAGGCGTCCATGGCCTTGCCGGCGTCGCCGCCGCCCTCCGCCATGACCTGCTCCAAGAGCTCCTTTACGGTGTCTTCATCCAGCTCGCCCATGGCCTGGGCCAGCGCTTCAAAATCGATCATTTTCGCTCCTCCTTACTTTTTCTGCCCGAATTTTCCCTGGCGGTAGGCTCGGTTGTAGCGCCTGCCGCCTTTGTCTTTCATCCGCAGGGCCTCGCAGGCGAAGACGGTGCCCATCATATCGGCGCTGCATGGGTCCAAAATGGCGCTGTCCAGCCTGGCCGCCAGGGCGTAGCTCAGACAGTTCATGTTCACATACTTCCGGGCGGGCATTCCAAAGCTGATATTGGAGATGGCCCCCGTGACCTTCACCGCCGGGGCATAGGCGTGAATCTCCCGGATGCAGAAGCAGAAATCCTCCATGGCGCTGGGCACGGTGGCCAGGGCCATGACACATGGATCGATGTGCAGATTCTCCAGGGCCACCCCGAACTTCACCGCCTTGTCAATAATCCGCTTGGCGATGTCCACCTTTTTGGCCGGATCGGCGGGGATGCCCTCCCGGTCGCAGGTCAGACCCACCACCTGCCAGGGCGTCCCGGCGATGAGGGGGAAGATGGTCTCGCATTTGGTCCCCTCCTCGTTGACGGAGTTGACCATGCCGGGCCGCTTGACGTGCCCTTCCTCTAATATCCAGGCCAACAGCCCGGCATTGGGGCTGTCGATGCACAGCGGGGTCTCCGCCGCCTCCTGCATCTGGCCGATCAGCCACACCATGGCCTCGTATTCCGCCTCGGTGGCGGTGCTGGGGGCGCAGTCCAGGAAGTCCGCCCCGGCGGCGGCCTGGGCGGCTGCCCGAGCCCGGATCACCCCCTCGTCCCGGGCTTCAATGGCCTGTTTCACGGCGGGGATGGCGCCGTTGATCTTCTCACCGATGATGATCATGCCGCCACCTCAGCCGTCGGTCAAAATGGTCAGCAGCAGACGCATCAGCATCTCCTTCATGGGGCGGAAATAGAAGGGAATGATGTCCTTCATCAGCCGCCGGTAGCCCTCCGGGTAGGAGGTATAGCTGTTCTTTTCCATTTCAGGTCCCTCACAGTCGATAGTCGTTGACAAATTTGCACACCGCCAGCATATTTTCCGGCTTGGCGTCGTTGCGGTAGGAGAGCATCTTGTTCTCGCTGAAAATGAAGCCCCCGTCCTTGCCCAGTTCGTCGCAGAGGCGCTTGGCGTAGGCCACGCATTCCTCCGGGGTGCCGTTGGACAGCAGATCGGTGGTCATGCCCCCCATGATGGCCACATTGGGTAGATTCTCCCGGAAGGCGAAGGGATCGTCCTGCTCCAAGTGGAAGGTGAGAACGCCCTTGGGATAGTCCTTGAAATAGTCCGCGAACCGGAGGATGGAGCCCTCGGTGAAAATGCGAATGTTCATCCCCTTTTCCGCGTAGGCGTCCAGCAGCAGCTTCAAATGGGGCCAGTAGAACCGCTCGAACTGCTTCCGGTTCATCACGTTGTGGGCCAGCATCAAAATGGAGGAGTCGAAGCAGTATTTGTAGTTGGGCCCCGGACCGTTTTTGATTTTCTCAATAATGGGGACCATTCGCTCCTGATGCCAGCGCTCCACAAAGTGGTCCAGCTTCTCCGGGCTTCGCCGCATGGCGATGGAGAGCTGCTGAATGCCCAGCAGATTGGACAGCAGCTCCTCCGGCCCCGGCACCACGGCGCCCATCATGGGGTTGTTGGGGGAGAGGGAGGGAAGGCCGTAGGTTCCGCCGGTGAGGGAGGACATTTGCAGGATGTACATGATGTAGCGGATGTACTCCCGGAAGGTCTTCTTCCAGATCTCCTTGGTTTTTTGCTCCCAGCTCGCGCCGTATTTTTTCGGAAGGATCACCTCCCAGGCGTATTTCGTGGGGTCGTCCAGGTAATCATCCAGGGTGTCCACGGTGCAGTGGGCGTGGTCGTGGATGCCCACCACCTCTTCGTTGTAGTAATAATAGCCGCCCCCGCCGAAAGCCTCCGTCACATTGAACTGGTTGCGGATGCCCACGTCCATCAGGCCGTCCACCGGGTAGGTGTCCAGAAAATGGACCACCGTTTTTTTCATCACGTCGAAATTGGTCATGGCCTGGTCCAGGGTGTAGCCTGCGTCGAAGACCTTCCAGGTCACCACATTGGCAAAATGGGGGATCCGCTCTGTCTTTTTAAAATTTGCCGCGTCCCGAAAGAGCTGGACCCGGCTCTGCTGCATCTGCTTGGCGTTCATGGCGGCCTCCTTATCGCTTCTTTTCTTTCGCCCGCTTGTCGTTGATGATGTCCATGTGTTCGGCGGTGATCAGGGTGACGTTGTTCTGCTTTGCCCACTCCACGCAGCCCTTCAGGGCTGTGGGCAGGAAGATCCGGGGCACGTTCACCAGCTTGGCGCAGGCCTCCTCCGTGAATTTCACGGTGTCGTCGATCCGGTTGGCGGCGTATTTCACGGAATCCACCGTGGTGGCCCGGACCGGCAGCAGCTCCGGAATGGCCCAGGAGAACTTGGTGTACCAGAAATTTTTGCTGTCCCGGTAGCCGTAGTCCACCGGCACCCGGGGAAAGTCCGTGGCCTTGACGCCGTTGATGATGCCGTTGTACTGCTTCTCCTTCATGAGAATTTTGTCGATGCGCAAAATAAAGTGGGCCCCGAACTGGGAGGTGATGCCATTGAAGTCGTGGTAGGGCGGCTCGTAGCCGTTGAGCTGGCCGGGCTGGTCGTCCTGGGCGTGGTCCAGCTCCCGCATCCAGGTACACTCAAAGACCTGGAAGGACTCGGTGATCACCTGGGGGAATTTCTCCTGGGGATGCTCGGCGGCCATCAGCCCGTCCTCAAAGTGGAACAGGCAGTTTTTCATCTTCTCGGCGGGGGTGTCCCCGGGCCAGCCCATGCGGACGGCCTCCTTAAAATACTTCCGCTTGTCGGGAATGAAGTTGATGGCGCACTTGCCGTAGCGCAGCAGGTTCTGAGCGGTGTTGGAGGAGTTGCGGCAGTTGAGAAGCATGGCGTAGTAGTCCTTCCCCGCCACATAGTAGGGGGCAATCAGACTGTAAGGCCCGCAGGTGGTGGTTCCCTCCGGCGTCAGGGTACTGATCAGCACCGTGGGCATGGGATAATAGGCGGAGGTCTGATAGAAATTGTCCACGATCCTTAGATTTTTGAAGCTGCTCATGGGTTGACTCCTTTCAGTTCAGTAATTTGTCAAAGGCTTGGCGAATTTGGGAATAGGGGTACTTTTTCGTGCTGAAGGACAGAACGCACTCCGCCAAAAATACGGTGATGTCCCCGCCGGGGTCCGCGCCGAAACGGCTCAGGAGGGTTTGAAGGAGCCCTTCCAGCTGCCGCCGCAGCAGCAGATGCCGGTCGTCATAGGCAAACCCATCCTTTCCGTCCCGGATGTCGAAGGTGGTCAGATATTGATGGGTCTCCTCAAACCGGCGCATGGCGTTATAAAGCTCCTCCAAGCCCTGGTCCGGGGTGGCGGCCCGGCGCATCAGGGCGTCCATTACCTCCAGGGCCGCCTGCCAGTCCTCCAGCACCACGCAGCCCACCAGGTATTCCTTGGAGGGAAAGTAGTTGTACAGGGTCCCCGCCGCCACGCCGCAGGCCGATGCGATCTGGCGCATGGTGAAGGTCCTGTATCCCGGGGCGGTGAGGACCCGCCGAGCCTCCCGGATGGCGTTGTCACGCAGACTGTCGATGATTTTTGGCATAGACGCCTCCTTTTATGAACGTGTTCATTTTACTATACCATTTTTGTGAATGACTGTCAATAACAGACCAAAATTTTTTCCAAAAATTATAGAATATGCTAAGAACCCAGGAGGGATTCTCTGCCGAAGAAAGCGGATTCTTATTAAAAATGTCCATAGAATTCCGCCGGAAAACCTGCTATAATTTCTATCGGCAGGGAAGGGGGGAAACAAAAAATGGAAGGTTTTACGGTGACGCTGGCGCTGGTGGACGCGATTCCGGTGCTGCTCTTCGGGGGAAGCGTTTTTTTGATCGCCGGCAGGTTCGGCAGCCCGTGTTTTCTCATAGGCGGGCTGCTCAGCACGCTGGCAGGCTGCTGCAAGGTGGCGTGGAAGCTGATTCTGGGGATTTGGAAAAAGGACGTCAAGTGGCTGAATAAGCCCTTCGTTCCCATGCAGGCCGCCGGATTTTTGCTGATCCTGGCGTCCCTGGCGGTGGACTTCGGTAAAATTTCCTGGGCCGCTCTGGGCGCCGCGGTGGCGCGCTTTCCAGCCGTACTCTTTTTCCTGATCTGGCTTTTCGTCATGGGGGCCATGGGCTGGTACCGGAAGAACCGATTTGACGGATCCGCCAGGGCAAACTGGACGGCCCAAATTCTCAACTGCGCCGGTCAGGGCGCCCTGTTTTTGGGTGTTCTGTCCGCCTTGAGCGCGGGCTAGAGCCTCGGATACTAAAATGAAATTTATGCGGAGGAACCCGCCGGGCCGCCGAAAGCCGCTCCCGGGGATCTCCGCGCATGAAAAAGGAGGAAACCGGAACATGGAGAAAAAGAAGCTGACTCCATTCCAAACCGCCGCCTTCGGCATCGGCGCCGTAGGCAAGGACATGGTCTACGCCCTGTCCGCAACCTACGTCATGGCGTACTACCAGGACATCCTGGGCCTGCCCGCCATGTTCGTGGGCACGATTTTGATGATCGCCCGGATCTTTGACGCCCTGAACGACCCCTTCATGGGCATCCTGGTGGCCAAGACCCGGACCCGCTGGGGCCGGTTCCGCCCCTGGCTGTTCAGCGGCACGGTGCTCAACGCCGTGGTGCTGTACGCCCTCTTTGCCGCGCCCCATGTCGAGGGGGTGCCCCTGATGGTCTATTTCACCGTGATCTACATCCTCTGGGGCGTCACCTACACCATGATGGACATTCCCTATTGGTCCATGATCCCCGCCATCACCTCCACCCCCCAGGACCGGGAGAGCCTGTCTGTGGTGGGCCGCACCTGCGCGGGCGTGGGCTCCGCCCTGATCCAGGTCGGTGCGCTGCTGCTGGTCACCACCCTGGGCGGCGGGGACGACCCGGCGCACCAGCGGGAGGGCTTTAAATGGGTGGGCCTGATCGTGGCCGTGCTCTTCGTGGCGGCGGAGATCCTCTGCTGCCTCAAGGTCAAGGAGCGGGACGGGGAGCATATGCAGACCTCCACCATCCCTGAGATGTTCAAAGCCCTATTTAGTAACGACCAAGCCATGATCACTGTGCTGGCCATTCTGCTGATCAACGGGTCGCTGTACCTGACCTCCACGCTGGTCATCTACTTCTTCAAATACGACGTGGGCGTCACCCTGGCGGCAGAGGCCAGCTGGGTGGACAACTACACCCTGTTCGTCACCGTGGGCGGCGGCTGCCAGATCCTGGGCATGATGGTGGTCTACCCTCTGCTCCGGAAATTCCTGGGGAACACCGACCTGTTCAAGGTGGCCCTGGGCCTGGCCATGGGAGGCTACGCCCTGATCCTGGGCACCTGTCTGGTGGGCCAGGCCAACAATATGATCCTGCTGTGCGTCTGCGGCGCTCTGGTGTTTGCCGCCAACGGCATTCTCTCCGTGCTGACCACGGTGTTCCTGTCCAGCTCCGTGGACTATGGCGAGCTGAAGACCGGCCGGCGGGAGGAGGCGGTGATCTTCTCCATGCAGACCTTTGTGGTCAAGGCCGCCTCCGGCGTGGCGGTGTTCATCAGCGGCATCGGCCTGAGCGTGATCGGCCTGGAGGGCAACTCCGACCAGGCGGGCCCCGTGGTGGCCCAGAGCGCCCAGACCATCCTGGGCCTGCGGCTGCTGATGACCGTTCTGCCGATCCTGGGCCTGGCGGTGGCGTTCCTGTTCTTCGTGAAGAAATTCACCTTGACGGATGGCAAGGTGCAGGAGATCGCCGACGCCCTCCAGCTGAAAAAGGAGCAGCGGAATGTTTGAGTGGCGGGTGACGGTGGATACCGCCGAAGGGACAAGGACCCACTCGGGCAGCTGCCCGGCGGAGGGGACGGTCCGAGTGGCCTGTGACCTGCCCGCCGGCGTCCTTGCCACCGTCCGGGGGCGCATACCCCTGACAGTTGAGAAGAATGAACGGATCTTCATGAACGGATATCAGACCTGGACCCGGAGCCCCGAGCTGGGGGCAGGGGACCGGCTCAGAGGCCTGAACGGCGTGCCCAAGGCGCTGCTGAGAAAGTACGGCTTCGACCGGTACGGGGACTATCATTTCGCGTTCTATCCCAACCGGCCCGGCCTGAGCCACGGCTATTCCTGGTGCTATTTTCGCCGGGGAGACCGGTTCCGGCTGATCGCCTCTCTGGACGAGGCGGCGGGCTATACCCTGTTCCGCTACGACGCTAACAGAGGAGCGCTGACCGTGGACCGGGACTGCGCCGGCGTCCAATGCGGCGGGCCCTTCCGCCCCTTTGAGCTTTACGTTGCCGAGGGGACGGAGGACCAGGTCTTTGACGGCTGGTTCGCGGCTATGGGGATAGAAAAACCTGATGCCCCGCCCCTCAAGGGCTATTCCAGCTGGTACAACCGCTACGAGGCCATCTCCGAGGCGGCCATTCTGGCGGATCTGGACGGGTGCAAGACCCTTCTGGCCCCGGGGGACCTGTTCCAGATCGACGACGGCTGGGAGCCGGCGGTGGGGGATTGGCTGGAGCCGGACAGCGTCAAATTCCCCGGCGGGATGAAGGCCATGGCCGATCGGATCCATGGGGCGGGGTTCCAGGCGGGGCTTTGGCTGGCCCCCTTTGTCTGCCGGGCCGGCTCCGATTTGATGAAGCAGCACCCGGACTGGCTGCTCCAGGTGGAGGGCAGCCCCTGGAGCCTGGGCTCCAACTGGGGCGGCTTTTACGCCCTGGATATCGACAACCCCGCCCTCCTGGATTATCTCCGGCAGGTCTTTGATCGGGTCCTCCACACCTGGGGCTTCGACCTGGTGAAGCTGGACTTCCTCTACGGCGCGGCTCCCTTCGGGAACCAGCGGGAAAGCCGCGCCGGGCGGATGATCCGGGCGATGGACTTCCTTCGGGAGGTCTGCGCCGGAAAACGGATCTTAGCCTGCGGCGTGCCGCTGATGCCCGCTTTCGGGCGGGTGGAATACTGCCGGGTGGGACCGGATGTAAGTCTGGATTGGGACGACGTACCTTATATGCGCCTTTTCCACCGGGAACGGGTCAGCACCAAAAACGCGCTGACGAACACCATCTTCCGGCGGCAGCTCAACGGCAGAGCCTTCCTCAGCGACCCGGATGTGTTTTTCCTCCGCCGGGACAATATCCGCCTGACGGAGGAGCAGCGGATGCTGCTGGCGCGGGTCAACGCGCTGCTGGGCGGGGTCTTGCTCACCTCCGACGATCCGAAGTCCTATGATTCGGATCAGCGGGCGGCCTATGACAGGCTCCAGGCCCTGTGGGTCGCCGGGCAAGTGCGGGTGGACGCCGACGGCCGGCGGATCCTCTGGCAGCAGGACGGGGTCGAGCACAGTCTATCCCTGCCGGAGGCCCTTTTCCGATAATCAAAAGACGGCGAAAAGAACGGCACAGCCCCCTGGGCTTTCCGTTCTTTTCGCCGTCCGCATGTCTCCTACGATAGAGGCAAACTTTACGGAAGGACGATATATTCCGTTACCACCGTGCCGCCGGAGGTATAGGTGAGCTGGAGCACCTGATCCGCCGCCTGGGGGTCTGCCTGGATCATGATGGCTTCCCCTTGGCTGAGACTGCTGGCCGCGAAGATGGTGCCCTCCGGCTGGAAGTAGTCTCCGCTGCGGCTGCCCTGCACGATGGATAGATCCAGCATGGTTCCCTGGGCGCTGAGCAGGAACCGGCTGCCCGCCCGGTCCACGATCACTTCGGTAAACTGGGAGAACCGGTCCCGGTCGGCGCTTTCAAAGCGCTCCACCACCGGGCTGCCCTCATAAGCGCCCCGCTCTTCCGGAAAGTACTCGTTGCGCAAGATCCCGCCCAGAGACGAATAGGGGATCTCCGCTACCACCGTTCCGGTGACATAGGAGGCGATCTCATAGGGGGCAAAGTAGAAGCACAGGCCCTTGGGGGAGAGGTACCAATTGGTCAGCTCCCGGGAGAACAGGTTCCGCGCCACGGTTTCATATTCGCTGTACAGGCTGTCCTTTTGCGGCTCCAAGGCGTCAAGGAGCATCTGACACAGCGCCGGAGCGGAAAACTCCTCCGTCACCAGGTCCTGAAAGGCCAGAGGCTTGCCTGTGACCAGATCGTAGGTCACGGAGGACAGGGCGTGATTGGGATGGGCCTGGCCCCCCGCCACGCTGGAATACTGGCCCAGCAGGCTCAGGATCCCCCCGTCGATCCGGGTGGGGGTGTAGAGAATGCTGGCATAGTAGGGGTTCCAGGCTGCCGGATTGCCGCCGTAGGCCTCCCGGGCGGCATTCAGAACGGTTTCCGCGTCGGTCAGGCCCAAGTCAATCCGATCCAGCAGGTCCATGGTCACCTGTTGGGCAATGTCCGGCTCCTGGAACATGGGGGACACATTCTGATAGACGCCGTTGAAGATCACGGTCCCATCCTCGGCGGTGACGGTGTTGTGAGCCAGGGGCAGGGCAATGGAGACCATGGCGGCCTGAAAGGTTGGCTGCGTTTCCGGGGAAACGGTAGTTTCCTCCGCGGGAGCGCTGGTAGAAGGGGCGATCGTAGGATCGGCGGAAGGGGCGGTGGTTTCATTGCCCGGCACAATGCCGCAGCCGCCGAGCAGCAGGGCCAGACACAGCACAAACAGGACGGCTCTTCTCATAGGAATGTCCTCCTCGCGTTTTCGACAGATTTCTTTTCAGCAATTATAGCACATTTCCCGGCCCGGCGCAATCCCTTTTTCGCTGCCGGCCCGGGGGAACATTTTTCGGCTTGACAAAACCCGCCGCCGGGTGGTAAAATAAGAAAAATTCCATATCGCTGTGAACGGAAAGAGTAGCGGTCTATCCCCTCCGCAGAGAGCCGGGTCTTGGCTGGGAGCCCGGCGGGGGAAGCCGGGAAAGTGCGTCCGGGAGCGAACTTTCGTTTTGAGGGATAAATGAGAGTGGAACCGCGGAAAACACCGCCTCTCACGCGTTTTGGCGTGGGAGGCGTTTTTGATGCCATCATGACTTGGGAGGAATCAACATGTATCTTTACAATTCTCTGACCCACAAGAAGGAGCTGTTTCAACCCATCCAGCCCGGCCAGGTGAAGATGTACACCTGCGGCCCGACGGTGTACCACTATGCCCACATCGGCAATCTGCGCACCTACATCATGGAGGATGTGCTGGAAAAGGCTCTGAATTATCTGGGCTACCCCGTGAAACGGGTGATGAACATCACCGACGTGGGCCACCTGTCCTCCGACGCCGACACCGGGGAGGACAAGATGCTCAAAGGCGCCCGCCGGGAGCATAAGACCGTCATGGAGATCGCCAAGTTTTACACCGACGCCTTCTTTGCCGACTGCGAGAAGCTGAATATCAAGCGTCCGGACATCGTGCAGCCCGCCACGGGCTGCGTGGACGATTATATTCGGATCATCTCCACGCTGATGGACAAAGGTTATGCCTATTTTGCCGGGGGCAACGTGTATTTTGACACCTCCAAGCTGGAAAAATACTATGTCTTCAATGACCACGACCAGGAGGATCTGGCCGTCGGCGTCCGGGAGGGCGTGGAGGAGGACCCCAACAAGCGGAATAAAAACGACTTCGTCCTCTGGTTCACCAAGTCCAAATTCGAGGACCAGGCTCTGAAATGGGATTCCCCTTGGGGGGTTGGCTACCCCGGTTGGCACATTGAGTGCTCCGGTATCTCCATGAAATATCTGGGGGAGGATCTGGACATTCACTGCGGCGGCATCGACAACGCCTTTCCCCATCACACCAACGAGATCGCCCAGTCCGAGAGCTACCTGGGCCACAAATGGTGCAACTACTGGTTCCACGTCCACCACCTGAACACCGACGACGGGAAAATGTCCAAATCCAAGGGCGAATTCTTGACGGTGAGCCTTTTGGAGCGGAAGGGCTATGACCCCCTGGCCTACCGCCTCTTCTGCCTGCAAAGCCACTACCGCCGGAATCTGGTGTTCTCTTGGGAGAACCTGGACAACGCCGCCGGGGCCTATGAAAAGCTGATCGCCAAAATCGCCGCCCTGACCCCTGGCGGGGAGCCGGATCAAAAGGCTCTAGAGAAGCTAAAGGAGCGCTTTGTCTCCGCCCTGAACGCGGACCTGAACACCTCCCTGGCGGTGACGGCGGTATATGACGCCCTGAAGGCTCCGGTCAGCGACGCCACCAAGCTGGCGGCGCTGGAAGATTTCGACCGGGTGCTGTCTCTGGATCTGCTGAAAAAGGCCGAGGCCCTCCGGAAAAATCAGGCCCAGGAGGCGGCGGCCTCCGCAGACCCGGAGATCGACGGCCTGGTAGCCGCCCGGACGAAAGCCAAGAAGGCCAAAAACTTTGCCGAGGCCGACCGGATTCGGGACCAGCTCAAGGCCATGGGCGTAGAGCTGACGGACACGCCTCAGGGAACGAAATGGAGAAGAGTATGAAGCTGATGATCTTGGACGGGAACAGCGTCATCAACCGGGCCTTTTTCGGGGTCCGACCCCTGACCACCCGGGATGGACTGTTTACCCATGCCATCTATGGCTTTTTGAACATCCTGGAAAAAATGGAGAAGGAGGAGCAGCCGGAGGCCATCTGCGTGGCCTTCGACCTCCACGGCCCTACCTTCCGCCACCTGAAATACGACGGCTACAAGGCCACCCGGCACAAAATGCCGGAGGAGCTGGCCCAGCAGATGCCCATTATGAAGCAGGTCCTTGCCGCCATGAACATCCCCATCTACCAGTGCGAGGGGTGGGAGGCCGACGACGTGATCGGCACCGTGGGCAGGGTCTGCGGCGAAAAGGACTGGGACTGCGTCATCGTCACCGGGGACCGGGACTCGTTGCAGCTTATTGACGACCATGTGAATGTCAAGCTGGTGATCTCCCGGCCGGGCCAGACCACCGCCACGCTGTACGACCGGGTGAAATTTCAGGAGGAGTACGGCTTTGAGCCCAAGCGCCTGATCGATTTGAAAGCCCTGATGGGGGATTCCTCCGACAATATCCCCGGCGTGGCCGGGGTGGGGCAGAAGACCGCCTCGGAGCTGCTCCATAAATTCGGCTCCCTGGACGAGGTGTATGCCAACTTGGACGATCCTTCCATCCGCCCCAAGCTGCGGGAAAAGCTGGAGGCCGGGAAGGAGATGGCCTACCTCTCCTTTGACCTGGCGACCATCCGGCCGGAAGCGCCCATCGAATTTACCCCGGCGGACGCCATCATCCAGCCCCCCAACCGGCTGGAGCTGTATAAGCTGTTCACCCGGCTGGAATTTGTGCGG
>CANQXH010000039.1 GCA_947627745.1 uncultured Oscillospiraceae bacterium | reverse complement strand
CTGCCCCTTCCAGTACCAGGTGTATCTGAACCGCCAGCGGTCCTACCGGGATCTTCCCATGCGCCTGGGCGAGACGTCCACCCTGTTCCGCAACGAGGACTCCGGCGAGATGCACGGGCTGATCCGGGTGCGGCAGTTCACCATCTCCGAGGGACATCTGATCCTCCGCCCCGATCAGCTGGAGGAGGAGTTCAAGGGCTGCCTGGAGCTGGCGAAATACTGCCTGGGCACCCTGGGCCTGCTGGACGACTGCACCTTCCGCTTCTCCCAGTGGGATCCGGCGAACCCCAAGAACAAGTATGAGGGCACCGCCGAGCAGTGGGAGGAGGCCCAGCGGGTCATGGGCCAGATCCTGGACGATCTGGGCGTGGAGTACACTGTGGGCATCGACGAGGCCGCCTTCTACGGCCCCAAGCTGGATATCCAGTACCACAACGTCTTCGGCAAGGAGGACACCCTGGTTACCATCCAGATCGATATGCTCCTGGCTCAGCGGTTCGGGATGTACTATATCGATGAAAACGGCAACAAGGCCCTGCCCTATATCATTCACCGCACCTCCATGGGCTGCTACGAGCGGACGCTGGCCTACCTGATCGAGAAATACGCCGGGGCGCTGCCCCTGTGGCTCTCCCCTGTTCAGGTCAAGGTCCTGCCCATCACCGACCGGGTCCACGACTATGCCAAGGACGTGGTCGATAAGCTCACCGCCGCCGGCATCCGGGCCGAGGGCGACCTCCGCTCCGAGAAGCTGGGCTACAAGATCCGGGAGGCCCAAGGGCAGAAGATCCCCTATATGCTGGTCATCGGTGACCGGGAGGCCCAGGAGGGCGCCGTGGCCGTCCGTACCCGCGCCGGTGGGGACGAGGGCGCCGTGCGCCTGGAGGATTTCATTGCCAAATGCCTGTCCGAGATCCGGGAAAAGAGCCGGAGAGTGTAAAGAAAGTGTAAATTCCCGCCGCTGTGCGCCGCTTTGGCGCACAGCGGTCTTATTTCATTCATATTTGTATGGTAAATTAGCTTTACTTTTGGCAAAAGGGAGCGATGCCGATGAAAACGTCCCCAGACCGGGCCATCTCCCGGGTGGAAATCGTCAGCCTGGGCGGACGCCCGCAAAAGATCCTCCTGGAGGGCCGGGATGCCAGTCTTCCCATCCTTTTGGTCCTCCACGGCGGCCCTGGGAGTCCCCTCCCCTTCTGCGTGGGCAGCCGGGGGCTGTTCCCGGAGATCACGGAGCGGTGCGTTCTGGTGTGCTGGGACCAGTACGGCTGCGGCGCCAATAACGCCGCCCTCCCGGCGGACATTTCTATCGCGGATTACGCGGCCATGGCGTCAGACTTGATCGGCTATCTAAAGAAGGAGTTTCCCCAGAACCGGCTGTACCTCTTCGGAATGTCCTGGGGCTCCATTCTATGTCTGCTGGCCACCAACTGGAACGCAGGGGCTGTGGACGGCGCCTTTGCCTTTGGGCAGGTCTGCCACCGGGTCCTGCAATCGGAGGATACTCTTTCCGCCCTTCTGGAATCCACCGCTCCGGAAAAAATCAAGACCCAGGCGCAAAAGATCTTCGTTTACCGGGAATTTACCCCCGAAAACGCCATGAAGATCAGCCGCTGGGTCCGGAAGTATACGGAAGGTTATGTAAACAGCAGCGACCCTCAGCCATCCATTTTCCCCCTGTTCCGAAGCCTGCTGAAAAGCCCGGACTACCGCCTCCGGGATGTGTTGGCCACCGCCGTGAACGGCTATGGAAAGAACAAGAGCCTGCTGCGGGAACTGAGCAAGGTGGATCTGCGGAGCGAGCTGCGGCATGTCGCCGTTCCCTATCACATCTTGCAGGGGGCGACGGACGTCGTCACCTCCACCCGTCAGTTGGAGACCTTGGCCCGCCAGGCGCAAAATCCCCGCCTGACCTGCACCGTCGTTCCGGGCGCCGGCCATCTCCCCGGTGAAAAGGGCATGGCCGCCATCCGCACGAAAATTCGCGCAATCTGCGCGGGGACGTGAGGCGCGCCATGAACCGGAAGCTTCGACGGCGGCTCTTATGGACCGCGGCGCTGGCGTCGCTGGTCCTCTGGCTCCTTTGGGGAAACCGGGCGGTGACGGTAAGCGCCTACTCCGTGGCCCTTCCGAATCTGCCGGTAGGCTTTGACGGCTTTCGCGTTGCTCAAATTTCCGACCTGCACAACGAGGAATTTGGCCCGGGAAACGCCCGGCTTCTGGAAAAGCTCCGGGAGGCCGCGCCCGACATTATTGTTTTGACCGGCGACCTGGCGGACAGCGTTCACACGGATTTGGATGTGGCGGTTTCCTTCGCCCGGGCCGCCGTAGAGATCGCGCCCACCTATTTTGTCACCGGCAACCACGAGGCCGGCCTTGCCGATTATGCCGCTTTGCGGGATAGTCTCTTGGCTGCCGGGGTGACGGTGCTGGAAAATCAGGCGGTGACCCTGGCCCGGGGGGCGGACCGGGCGATCCTCTACGGGCTCCGGGACCCGGCCTTTGGCCCCTCCCCCGCCCTGCCGGAGACGGAGGAATTTCTTATCCTCCTGGCCCACCGGCCGGAATATTTTAAGCGTTACGCCGCTCAGGGGGCGGATCTGGTCCTCAGCGGCCATGCCCACGGCGGTCAGGTGCGCCTCCCCTTCCTGGGAGGCCTGGTTGCACCCGGCCAGGGCTTTTTCCCCAAGTATGACTTTGGGCTCTACTGGGAATCCGAGGCGGTGATGGTCGTCAGCCGGGGGCTGGGAAACAGCATTATCCCCCTTCGGATCAACAATCCACCGGAGCTGGTGATCGTGACCCTGAAACGGAAATAGCTGAAAGGATCAGGTATGAAAAAGAAAGAACTTTTGACTTTTGGGATCCTTGCCGTCCTGCTGGCGGCGCTGGGATATCCCTTTGTTTCTTATGGATACGGGTTTTCCGTGCTGATTTTGTTCGGGACCCTGGTGCTGGTCTTTCTGTTCCGGCTGGCATGGGTGTACCGGAAGCGGTTTGCCTGGGCCCGGTGGATGCTTGGCATTTTGTGCGTCTGCACCGGCGTTGGCCTGGCGGCGGCAGTCTGGACGGGCTGCCTTATCGCTCAGGCGGGGTTCGGAGATCTCAAAACCGAGTGCTCCTATGTGGTGGTGCTGGGCGCCGGAGTCAACGGGACCACCCCTTCCCTCTCCCTTCGGGAGCGACTGGACGCCGCTTATGACTATCTGGAAGCGCACCCGGAGGCAGTCTGCGTGGTCTCCGGCGGCCAGGGCGGCGGGGAAGACATTACCGAGGCGGAGTGCATGTACCGGGACCTGACCGCCCGGGGCATCTCCCCCGACCGGGTCTGGAAGGAGGAGCAGGCCACCAACACCCGGGAAAATCTCGCCCTTTCTCTGGCTTTGATTCAGGAGCGCACCGGCGAGGCGCCGGACCACATTGGCCTGGTGTCCAGCGAGTACCACCTGTATCGGGCGGAGCAATTCGCCCGGGAGCTGGGAATCACCGCCTCGGGCATCCCGGCAACCACTTCCTGGATCTCTCTCCGGGTCAACTATTTCCTTCGAGAGATCGCGGCGGTGTGGTTTTACACCCTGTTTGGAAGAGGAAATTGAAAATTTCCTCTTGCTATTTCCCAGGAAATCATGTATACTAATCACCGGATAAGCCGGTGTGATGGAATGGTAGACGTGACGGACTCAAAATCCGTTGGGCTAATCCCCCGTGTGGGTTCGAGTCCCACCACCGGCACCAAAAATCGGCAAGCGACGTTCGGAGCTTGCCGATTTTTACTTCTTCACTATTAACTACTTCACTCTTCACTAGATACAATAGGCCGATTTTTGGAAGGTAATAAGTAATAGTGATTAGTGAAGAAGTTATATGGTGTCCCCTCCGGGGACGATTGATATGAAAGGCTGCGGGCTTCATCGGAGCGGACGTTCCATCGTTCGCTCCGATTTTTGCCCCACACCATATTTTTTATCGATTTACGATAAATAATACTTGACTTACGAGAAATCCTGTGCTATACTGCCCCTTGAAAGGAGGCGGTGGTGTGAAGAAGCTGCTAGCAGCGGGCCTGTGTTTGATCTTGGCGACCGGCTGCGGATGGCGGGATAAAGCGGAGGAAGCCGCTCCGCTGCGGAACTACACCCGGCGGGATCTCGGGGAGGTCTCCGCCCTGGTTTACGAGGGGCGGGAATACATCCCCTTCTGTGTGGTGTCCAAGGCGGACCGGGGCGTGCTGCTGGGATATGTGGACGGGGACCGGGACGAGCAGGTCCACGCCTATCTGGACCTGCCGCCGGAACAGTGGATCGTCAGCAGTCTGACCATGGACGCCGGCGCGACCCTGATGAAGGAGCGGTCCGTCACCGACATTCCCGAGGGACTTACGGCGGAGTATCCGCAGATCTGAAAGGAGCATTTATATGGAACAAAAATCCTTAGCCCGGTGGCTCAAAATCATTTTGGTGGGGGTGGCCCTCTGTGCCCTGGCGGTGTATGGCGTGGTTCTGCCCAGCCTGGGGATGAGCATCGCGGGGGCGAACCCGGAATATGCCTTCTGCTTTTGGCCCTGGCTGATCTTCCTCTGGGGCACTGCCCTGCCCTGCTACGCCGCCTTTGTGCTGGCCTGGATGATCTTCACCAACATTGGGCGGGACCGGTCCTTCTCCATGGAGAACGCCGGGTATCTCAAGGGCGTGGCCTGGCTGGCCGCCGGGGACGCGGGGTATTTTGTCCTGGGCAACATGGCGTTTTTGATGCTGAATATGAGCCACCCCGGCTTTTTCCTGCTGAGCATGATGGTGGCCTTCGCCGGATTCGCCATCTCCGTGGTGGCGGCGGCATTGTCCCATCTGGTGCGGAAGGCCGCCGCGCTCCAGGAGCAGAGCGATCTGACGATCTAGGAGGCGCGCCATGGAAGACGAGATCATCATCAACATCGACGTGATGCTGGCCAAGCGGAAAATGAGCGTCACAGAGCTGTCCCAGCGGGTGGGGATCACCATGGCCAACCTCTCCATTCTGAAAAACGGCAAGGCCAAGGCCGTCAAACTGTCCACCCTGGCCAAGCTCTGCGCCGCCCTGGACTGCCAGCCCGGGGACCTGCTGGAATACAGGGGGCGGGAAGAATGATCAGATTTCTGGCTTTCTTTCTGGTCTTTTTCCAGCTGTTCTCCAGCTGCGACGCCTCTGGCATGCTGAACCGGGAGCTGAGCGGCGTTTTGGGGCTGGAGCTGTCCGGCGGCACGGTGCTGGCCAACTGGGACAGCCACGGAGGGAATGGAGACGGCACAAAATTTGCCGCCATCCAATTCCCGGACGATTCCGTGGAAGAACAGCTCCGGAACACCGAAAACAGCCGCTGGAAGGTGCTTCCGATTCAGGATGAGGAGGTGCGGGCGATCCTCTACGGCGTGACCAGGCGCCAGCCGGACGGGAGCGAAGCGACGTTTGGCCCCCTTCTGACGGACCCGGACACGGGCGAGGCCCTATTTCCTCAGGTGGAGGAAGGCTATTACTTCTTTTGGGACCGCCACGCTGATACGGACACGCCGTTTTTTAGCCGCTATTCCTTCAACTTTACCGTGGCGGTCTACGACGCGGAGAAGAAGATCCTCTATTACGGGAAGCTGGACACCTAGCGGCGCTGCTAGACCCTCAAGCCCACCCCGGCAGAACGCCAGGGCGGGCTTTTTCGCAGCGGAAGGGCGCGCGGCCCTATTAAAATGGGGTTGACAAGTAAAAATCGCTTGTTTATAATTTAATTGGAAACAATTAAATTATAAACAATGCAAGGAGGTTTTTCATTTGCGCTATGAGTACAAGACGGAGAACACCTGCTCCCGGTTCATCCGGTTCGACATTGAGGGGAATGTGATCCGCGACATCTCCTTTGAAGGGGGCTGCAACGGGAATTTGAAAGCCATTTCCAAGCTGCTGGAGGGCGCCACGGTGGAGCAGATCGAGGAAAAGCTGCTGGGGCTCACCTGCGGCAGCCGGCCCACCTCCTGCTCCGATCAGCTGGCCAAGGCCGTCCGGGCCGCCTTGGAAGCCGCCAAGGCCCAGAAAGGAGCCGCCCAATGAAGATCGCCGTTCGCTACTATACCCGCTCCGGAAACACCCGGAAGCTGGCCGAGGCCATTGCCCAGGCTCTAAATGTGGATGCCCAGACCGTGGACGCCCCCCTGACAGAGAAGACGGACCTGCTGTTTCTGGGCAGCTCCTACTATGCCTTCGACGTGGACCCCCATGTGAAGTCCTTTTTGGTGGAGAACCAGTTCAAGCTGGGCAAGGTGGTCTGCTTCGGCACCTCCGCCATGCTGGGCTCCACCCGAGGTCCAATTGCCAAGGTGACGGAAACCACCGGGACGGCGCTGGCCCAGGAGGAATTTCACTGCCCCGGCTCCTTCGGCCCCTTCCACAAGGGCCGGCCAAACGCGGAGGACTGCCAGAACGCGGCGGCGTTCGCAAAGAATTATGTTAACAAGGAGGAACAGAAATGAACGAGGTCTATGAATTTCTGAAAAGCTGCGGAGTTTACTATCTGGCCACCGACGAGGACGGCCAGCCTCGGGTCCGGCCCTTTGGCACCGTGGATCTGTTTGACGGCGGGCTGTACATCCAGACGGGAAAAGGCAAGGCCGTGGCCCGGCAGATGGCGGCCAATCCCAAGGTGGAGCTTTGCGCCATGAGCGCCGACGGCCGCTGGCTGCGGGTGACCGCCCAGGCGGTTCTGGATGAGCGGATCGAGGCCCAGGCCCATCTGCTGGATGCCTACCCCTCCCTCCAGGCCATGTACCAGCCCGGGAACGGCAACACCCAGGTCTACCGCCTGGAAAACGGCGAGGCCCGGTTCTGCTCCTTCACCGCGCCGGAGCGGGTCGTAAAATTCTGACCGGCGGAACGATTCATGGAGAAAACGATGGAAGCGCCGCCCGGCGAGGAGGCCCTGCTGTTAAAAAACCAGCTTTGCTTTCCGCTCTACGCCTGCGCCCGGGAGATCGTCAAGCGGTACAAGCCCTTTCTGGACCCCCTGGGGCTGACCTACACCCAGTATCTGGTGATGATGGTGCTGTGGGAAAAGCGCCAGGTGACGGCCAAGGCCCTGGGGGACTGCCTGCTGCTGGACTCCGGCACCCTGACGCCTCTGCTGAAAAAAATGGAGGTTAAGGGCCTGCTCACCCGCACCCGCTCTTCGGAAGACGAGCGGAATCTACTGGTGACCATCACGGCCAGCGGCGAGGCGCTCAAAAAGGAAGCGGCGTCGGTACCGCCCAAAATGGCGAAGTGCGCCGGTTTGACCCCCCAGGAGGCCGGGCAGCTTTACCGCCTGCTCTACAAGATGCTGAAAAAATAGGAAATAAGGGGCAATACAACATGTTTCTCTTTCAGATCAGCAATTATGAGGACCCAGCGTTGGATGCCGAGACAGCGGAGCTGCTCCGCCAGCGTTTGGAGGCCCACAGCCGAAGCGCTTTGCCCGGAATGTGGAAAGTAACGGACCGAATGCATACCTACGCCGCAGAAGGGCCGGGCCGTAGAAAGCGGCAGGGACGATACCGCGTTTACGCTGTGGTCTTGATCGCGCTGGGTATTTTTGTTCTCGTTCCCGGTCTCGCCGAGCCACGGAACCCCGCCCTCATTTTTGCCGGCGCCGCCGCGATCATCGCGGGCCTTTTGGGGCTTTTTCTGGCCCAGAAAGAAAAAACCGTCCCGATTCCGGCCTCCTGCAAAAAAGAGGCGGAGAAGCTGCTAGAAGGACGGCGAGCCATCGATTGGAACAACGCCGAGGCCAAAGTTGAATTTGATGAAGCGGGTATGACGATCTCCTTCGGGGAAAAGCGAGAAACGGTCCCTTACAGTCAAATATCGGAAGTATTGGAATCGGACCACCTCTGGCTTCTTCTGTACAGCGGCGAAAAGGCGCTGCTTCTGCAAAAGAAGGACCTGGTCTCCGGCGAGGCCGCGTCGTTTACCGCGCGCATTCTTGAGAAAACAAAAGGCAACGTAGTAGAATAGATACAAGCGGCGCCCCGGCGAAAGCCGGGGCGCTCGACTTATGAAAACGTTCTAAAAAACATTGGCAGGCATCCACCGGCGCGGCCGGTGGGCAGGGCTACTTCTTCTCCTTGATCCGGGCCTGGAGGTGCATGGACAGCACCGCCAAGGATGTGGCCATATTCTCCTGCTGCACCAGGATCCCGGCGGGAACCTCCAAATGGGTGGGGGCAAAGTTCCAGATGGCCTTGATGCCGCAGGCGATCAGCTGGTCGCAGACCTCCTGGGCCTGTTCCACAGGCACGGTGATGATCCCCATCAGGACCTTATAGGTCCGGCAGAAGCTCTCCAACCGGCTGATGGGATAGATGGGCTTGCCCTCCCCTGCCGTGGGGTTCACGTCGAAGGCCGCCAGAATGTTCAGACCGTACTCCTGGAAGCCGGTGTAGCTCAGCAGCGCCCGGCCCAGCTTGCCGGCGCCAATCAGCACGGCGTCGTTCAGATTATCGTACCCCAAAAACTGTTGGATGTCGTCGATCAGGCCCTCCCGGAGATAGCCCACCTTGGGCCGGCCCCCGTCGGAGACCATGGCCAGATCCTTACGGACCTGCACCTCCCCCATGCCCAGGGCCGCGGCCAGGGCGGTGGCGGAAATATAGGGCGAGCCCCCGTCGGGAATGGTTTTGAGATAGGCGAGGTAATTGGGAAGGCGCTTCAAGACGGATTTGGAGATTTCCTTGCGCTCCATAGATTTCCCTCCTGTGTTATCGATATCTTTTATATCGATTATACCACGCTTTTCCCCATCTTGCAAGTAAAATTTTTTTACGCCGTCTGCCGCAGCAGCTCCGTCCGCAGCCGGTCCATGATCCGCTTCTCCAGCCGGGAGATGTAGGACTGGGAAATGCCCAGCTTTTTGGCCACCTCCTTCTGGGTCATCTCCCGGCGGCCCCCCAGGCCAAAGCGGAGGGTCACGATCTCCCGCTCCCGGTCCGGAAGCTCCCGCACCGCCTGACGCAGCAGGCGCAGGTCCACATCGTCCTCCAGGGGCCGGAGGATCATATCCTCGTCGGTGCCCAGAATGTCGGACAGGAGCAGCTCGTTGCCGTCGTAGTCCATGTTGATGGGTTCGTCCAGGGAAACCTCCGACTTTTGATTGGCGATTTTACGGATGTGCATCAAAATTTCGTTTTCGATGCAGCGGGAGGCGTAGGTCGCCAGTTTGATGTTCTTCTCCCGGCGGTAGGTGCCCACTGCCTTAATAAGGCCGATGGTCCCGATGGAGATCAGATCCTCCAAATTGACGCCGGTATTCTCAAACCGCCGGGCAATGAATACCACCAGCCGCAGATTCCGCTCGATGAGAAGCTGCTTGGCGCGCTCCTCCCCCCGTTCCAGAGCTTCCAGCGCCTGCTGCTCCTCCGGCCCCTTCAGGGGCGGCGGAAGCACGTCGCTTCCGCCGATGTAGTAGACGGGCTCCGGTTGGAGCATTCCGAGCTTGGTCAAAAAAGCCACGATTGCCTGCCGCATATTTCGCCATCCTTTCATCCCATGGCGCCCACCAGCGCCTGACAGCCTTCCTCCAATCCCTCCGGCGCGAAGGCCACCAGGGTGCCTGCGTGCCGGGCGTTGATTTTGACCTCCTCCAGCCGGAGGGCCAGCATCAGGCCCCCGGAGGTGCCTACGCTTTTGTAGGGGATCAGCCGCAGCCCCGGCACCTTTCCCGAGGCCAGGGTCTCCACCGGGTTTTGAAGCTGCTCCCGGGTCAAGCCGGTGAGGGCTTGGGCCGTCCGGGGGCCGACCACCGTCACCGGCTCCCCGGAAACCGGGTCCCGGAGGGTGTTGCCCGTGTCCCGGAGAGCCAGGAGGCGAACCTGGCGGCCCCGGTGCCGCAGCTCCAGGGGCAAATACTTTGGGCCATTCATGCCGGGAAGTCCCGTCCGGCACAGGAGCAGCAGGCCCGCCGCGCCCAGCACGGGCGAGAGCAGGGATCCTTTTCCCAGGCCCATGGCGATGCCGCCCAAGGCCATACTCAGGATCACAAACACCGCCGTCTTGGCGGCGGCCTCCCGGCACAGCCCGAAGGCCAGCGCGCCCATGCACCCCAGGCTCACCAGATTCCAGGGAAGCCCGGCAAGAAAGGCAAAGCCCGGCAGCAAACACATCCCTCCGTACAACCCGCCCACGGCGGCGGCCAGGGCCGCCCGGGCCGCTCCCGGAGGGCTGCCGGAGAGCCGGTTGGTCCCCAGCAGGAGCAGAAAGTCCACCACAAAATTCAGTCCCATCACAAGATCCAGGTAAACGGTCATGCCCTTCCCCCTCTCGCTTCGGTACCCAAAGTATAACCTGTCCCGGGAAAGAAGTCCGTCGCAACCCAAAGCCCCATCCGGGCAAAGAATCGGCCCGTCCTCCCCCGGCCCTCCAGATTGAAAACACAAAACCAAAAAAGCGGGAGCCGATTCCATCAGCTCCCGCTCGTTTCTGTCGAGGATTTTTCCTGCCGGGCAACCGCCCGAATATTTTTCTCCGCCTTGAACCGGGGCACCATCACTTCCCGGCCGCAGGTCTGGCAGACCAGCCGGAAGTCCGCCCCGGTGCGGGTGACCTTCCACTGCTTGCCCCCGCAGGGATGGGCCTTCTTCATGGTCAGAATGTCTCCTACCCGGATATCCATAAGCGCCTCCTAGCTCCGCTTTTTGATCTCCTCCCAGTACCGCTTGGCCGCCTGCTCCACCTTGTTGGGGCCATATTCATAGTAATGGGTCCCCACCAGATCGTCGGGCAGGTACTGCTGGGCCACCCAGTGGCCCGGGAAGGCGTGGGGGTAGAGATAGCCCTGCTCCCGCTCCATGGTGTAGGTATCGGCGTGGACGTTCTGCAAATGCCGAGGAAAGTCCCCGCCCCTGCCCTTCCGGATATCCCGCACCGCCGCCTCGATGGCCTCGTTGCCGGAGTTGGACTTGGGGGCTGTCGCCATCAGCACCGCCGCGTCCGCCAGAGGGATCTGGGCCTCGGGCATGCCCACCATCAGGGCGATATCCACCGCCGCCTTGACGATGGGAATGATCATGGGATAGGCCAGTCCCACGTCCTCGCAGGCGGTGACCATCATCCGCCGGCAGGCCGACGGCATCTGGCCCGCCTCCAGAAGCCTCGCCAGATAGTGAACCGCCGCGTCCGGGTCCGAGCCCCGGATGGACTTTTGGAGGGCGGAGAGGAGATCATAGTAGTTGTCCCCGTCCCGGTCGGCCCGGAGAGCGCTCTTTTGGGTAACGGTCTGGGCGTCGTTCAAGGTGATTTGGAGTGTCGTACCCTCCACCTTGCCCACGGAGAAGAGGACCTCCACGGCGTTCATGGCCTTCCGCAGGTCCCCGCCGCAGGCTCCGGCGATATACTCCAGGGCCCCCGGTTCCGCCTGGGCGGTGAGGCCGGTGCGCTTTTCCAGAAATTCTACCGCCCGCGAAATGGCCTTCAGCGCCGCCTCGGCGGAGATCTGCTTGAACTCGAAGATGGTAGAGCGGCTCAAGATCGCGTTAAAGACGTAGAAATAGGGGTTCTCCGTGGTGGAGGCAATGAGGGTGATCTTGCCGTTCTCGATATACTCCAAAAGTGACTGCTGCTGTTTTTTGTTGAAGGACTGGATCTCGTCCAAGTACAGCAGCACCCCATCCGGAGCCATGAAGGTGTCCAGCTGGGCAACGATCCCTTTGATATCCGCCGTGGAGGCGGTGGTTGCGTTGAGCTGGTAGAGGGCCCGATTGGTCCGCTGGGCAATGATCTTGGCAACAGTGGTCTTGCCCGTGCCGCTGGGGCCGTAGAAGATCATGTTGGGCACGCTGCCGGCGTCGATCAGCCGGCGAAGGACCCCGTCCTTGCCCAGAATATGCTCCTGGCCGTAGATCTCGTCCAGGCTGGTGGGCCGCAGTTGGTCCGCGAGGGGCTGGTACATGGGCGTCCCTCCTTTCGTTTTTGTAAGTATAGCATAGAAAGGGAAAAAAAGCAACGGCATGACAAAAGTCATGCCGTCATTGGCTTTTTCCGTTGTCCGGCGCTTCCATTCGTCAGAAGGTTGCCACATCCGGATCGGCGGGGGCGGCGTCCTCCACGGAAATGGCGGTGAGGAAGGGCCCCTCCTTCCCCTTGTACAGGGCATGGCGCTGGGCGCTGACCTTGGCCGTGACCATGACCCAGCTCCGGGGGCGGAGCCGCCGGGCGTCGGCATACTGGCATGGAATGCCGCAGAACTGGATGTCCTGGACGCAGCAGGTCATGACGAACCGGCCCGGCGCGAACATTCCGTTCTTCTCCCGGCGGAGCATGGCGGTCTGGCCCTTGAAACGGACAGTCTTGCCGTCGTATTTCTTGGGTTCCTCCGTCACGTCCCGGTAGAACAGGGCATAGTCCTCGTCCTTCACCTCCACAATGGGGGCGTTCAGGTCGAAGGGCAGTGGGTCCTCCACATCGTCATAGGCGGAGGTCCCGTCGGTGTACTCGTAGAGGATGTCGATCCGGCGGTTGGCAGCCCGGGAGAGCTTGTGCAGCGGCATGGTGTCCGCCCCGGGGGTTAAGCGGTTGTAGACCACCATCTGGGCGCCCACCAGCTTGTCCATCACCAGATTTCGCATATTGGCGTTGTAGGCCATGATGGTGGTGCTGTCCGCGAATAGGATCTCCTGGGCCACGGCCCAGTCCTCCGGGAACCGGGAATAGAGGTCCCCCACCATCTGCATCCCGTTGAGCTCCGCCACCACCCGCTCGGCCCGGTACTTTTTGGCCAGAGATTGGAGCTGCTGGATGGTGACAGTCTCCTGATCCAGGACCTCCAGGTACACGTTTTTACGGGGGAAGCGGGTCAGATCGTACTCCTCCTCCCCTTCCTCAAAGAGCAGCAGCAGGGTGCGCTCCCCGGCGTTGAACCGGGGGTCTTCCAAGGTCTCCTGGATAAATTTGGTCTTGCCGGCATCCAGAAAGCCGGTGAACACATAGACCGGGATCTGCACCATAATTACACACCAAAGAGCTTGGCGATCTCCGCCTCCTTCAGCTCGGAGCCGATGACGCAGAGCTTGCCGGTGACGGCGGCGGAGCCGGCACGCACATCCACCTCGCCGGGCACATGATCAAAGTGGAGCCAGCCGCCGTCGGCGCAGGGCACGATGCCCTTAGCCCGGAGGACCATGCCGCAGCTGCCGGAATCCAGGGCCTCCAGTGCGGTCTGAATCTCCTGGACGGAGAATTTCTTGGCCGTCTCCACGCCCCAGGAGGTGAAAACCTCGTCGGCGTGGTGATGATGGTGGTGATGGTGATGCTCGTGCTCATCCTCGTCGTGATGGTGATGATGATGCTCGTGCTCGTCCTCGTCATCATCATCGTCGTCATCGTGGTGGTGGTGATGGTGATGATGCTCGTGCTCCTCTTCTTCCTCGTCCTCGTCTTCTTCCTCGGCGGCCAGACGCTCCAGCTCCAGCTTGGCCAGTTCATAAGCCAGGGACGCCTGGCCCTCCATGGCCTCCACCAGCTGCTCCCCGGTCAGCTCCTTCCAGGGGGTGGTGACCACGGTGGCCTGCTGGTTGTGTTCCCGAATCAGCTCCAGGGCCGCGGCCAGCTTTTCCTCGGAAATGGAGTCGGTGCGGGACAGGACGATGGTGGTGGCGGTCTCGATCTGGTTGTTGTAGAACTCGCCGAAGTTCTTCATATAGACCTTGACCTTCCCCGCGTCCGCCACGGCCACGGTATAGCCCAGGCTGACCTCGGGGCCGGTGACCTTGTTCACCGCCGCGATCACGTCGGACAGCTTGCCCACGCCGGAGGGCTCGATCAGGATCCGCTGGGGATGGTACTGCTCGATCACCTTCCGCAGCGCCCGACCGAAGTCTCCCACCAGGGAGCAGCAGATGCAGCCAGAGTTCATTTCCGTGATCTGGATGCCCGCGTCCTGGAGGAAGCCGCCGTCGATGCCGATCTCGCCAAACTCATTCTCGATCAGCACCAGATTCTGCCCGGGATATGCCTCCTGGATCATCTTCTTGATGAGGGTGGTCTTGCCGGCGCCGAGGAAGCCGGAATAAATGTCGATTTTTGTCATTGCTTACACCTTCTGTGTTAATATTTCTAACGTATTATACCACTAATTTAAAAAAATGACAACCCCCCGGGGGAAATTCATGTCTTCCCGACGGATTTCCCTTGCTTTCGACCCGGCGGCTGTCTTATGCTTACAGTCAGGCGGAGATTTTCCCCTTTTGCGACACCGCCAAACCGCCGTCCCGATTCTCCCACAGGACGGCGGCCTTTTTTGGTTTTACATCACCGGCACCAGCAGCAGCTGATCCACCGGAGGCTCGTCGGTCAGGTGGTTGGCCTTGCGGATGGCCTCCACCGTGGCGCCGCTTCTCTTGGCCAGCTCCCAGAGGCCCCCTTCCCCGGCACGGCAGAGGATCAGACTGGGCCGGGCAGGATCCGGATCCACGACCTCCCCCAATTCCAGGGACGTGACCATTGGAAAGCCCTGCTGGGCCTTGGTATCCAGCTCCAATACCGCTTCCGCGCGGAGATCGATCCCCCCGGAAACGGTTCCCTGGGGCCAGCCGCTGGGCCAGGCTACGGCCTCCACCCGGCAATCCCGGTCCAGCGGGAAGGGTATTCTGGTTTCCGAATGGGTCGTCCCGCACCTGGGATTGCCCTCCGGGTCCAGGTAGAGGGCCTGGAAGGTTCCCGACAGCTCCACTCCCCCGCCGTTTTCCCCGCTGTGGAGGCGGGGCGTCTCGGGATAGTAGGCCATGTCCACGATCTGGGAGGCCTCCGCGTCCATCCTACCTTCACAGCGGCAGTCCTCCGTCCGGCTTTCCAGCAGGGCCGGAAGGGTCAGCGTTTGCGTCTGCGCTGTCACGGCCCGGCGGGGGCTGTAAGCGTCCTCCACGATCTCCACCATCTGCCGGTCGTAGACGGTGTACTGTCCTGTGACGCCGGCCTTCAGCCGAAGCTGCCCGTCCTCGCCGGTTTCCAGTTCCAGGCTGGTAAGGGCCGGCGTGACCTTCGCCGTGGCCTCGGGGCTGTACTCCCGCTCCAGATCGGTGTACTGGGAGAAGGGCACCCGGAAATCCCAGGTTTGCAGGCTCTCGTCCTGGGCCCGGTACAGCACATGGGCCGCCGCCTCTCCACGGAAAACCACCTTTCCCGCCATCACCTTCTGATCGATGATCTCCGGCTGCAGGCAGTAGCGGAGGATCTTCTCCACCGCCGGCGCGGAGGCGGGAAGCTGGGCCTCCTCCTCCACCACGAAGGCCTTCTCCCCCGCTTCCCGGGGCAGGGTGATGGGGTAGGTCTTTTTCAGCAGCTCCACATCCCCGGGGATCTCCCCCGGAGTGGAAATCTCCGCCTCCCAGGGCTCCACCGCCTCCCCCATGACGCTGACGTTCACCCGGGCCATCAGCTTCCGGGCGGAGGTGGAGCGGGCGTCCGCCGAGCGAAGCTGACAGGCCGCCCGGATGGAACCGTCGTGCTGGGTCTGGGGAAAGTCCCAGCGGATCTGGAAGGGGATCCAGGCGTCCACGCTCCGGCAGGAGGTTCCGTCCTCCGGAGCGTAGAGGATCCAGACCATCACCCCGCCGGAGACCGTCATTCCGTCCCCTCGCCACTCCTTGCTTCGGATCAGCGGCTGGCCCCAGGCGCCCAGCACCTTCCCAATGTCCGGCATGGCGTCGGGAAGCCGCACCTCCTGGGTCTGCTCCTGTTCCTTGACTTCCCACACCGCCTGGCGCAAGCACTGGCAGGCCGTTTGATTGAACTGCAATTCCAAGCGCAATCACTCCTTACATGGTGTCTGTTCCATTGTATTGCGCTCGGGACAAGTTTATGCCACTATTTTTTCAAAAGGATCCACACGCCGAAGGCGATGGCCCCCACGCCAATGCAGTTGCACAAAATCCCGGATTCCAGCCACGCGCCGATCAGCAGCCCCGCCCCGAAGGCAAATGCCAGACATCCGCAGTGCTCTCGCCGCCAGAGCATAATACCACCCCCGTGTACATTGTACGCGGGGGGCGGTATCAATTAGAACGGATCGGCGTCCAGGACTTCCTTGCAGACCGCCAGGACCTGGGAAATGATGGGAACGCAGACCTGGCTGCCGTAGCCGCCGTCCTCCACGGCGACGAAAAAGGCCAGGGGGTATTCTTCGTCCATGACGAAGCCGGTGAACATGGCGTTGGGCCGCCGCTCCGAGCCCACCTCGCCGGTGCCGGACTTGGCGCAGACGGTAAGGCCCGGGAAATTCTCGTCCCCGTAGTTGCTTGCCACGTTGTTGCGCATATATTCCTGGATCATTCTGGCCAACTGGGTGGAAAGGATCCGATCCTCGCGCTGGGTCCGGGCGGTGTAAACCTCCCTGCCCCCCAGCTCCACCCCGTCCACCAGGTGGGGCAGCACCCCGGTCCCTCCGTTGGCCACCGCGCCCACAAAGGAAAGGTAGCGGCAGGGATTGATCAGGTCCTTGTGCTGGCCGATGCCGCTCCAGGCGATTTGCACCGGGGCGGCGTTCCGAATGTCGAAATTGCCCGATTCGGAGGTAAAGCCATCAAAGGAGACCGGTTCCAAAATGCCCAGCTGCTTCACATACCGCTCCAGCGTTTCGCCGCCCAGCAGCTCCATCACCTGGGCAAAGGCGCAGTTGCAGGAGTTGGCGAAGGCGGTTTTCAGATCCTGCTCCCCGTGGGCCCGCTCGCAGGTGACTTCCCCGCCCTCCATCTCATAGACACCGGTACAGGTAAAGGTACGGTCCAGAATGTCCGGAACGCTGTCCAGGGCCGCGGACAGGGTCACAATCTTAAAAATGGAGCCGGGAACGTAGCTGACCTGCAAAAACCGGTTGAGGTAGGCGCCCTCGTAGGCACCGGTGGTATCCCCGGCAATGTCCGGCACGTTGTTCGGGTCAAAGGTGGGGGTGGAAACGGCACAGAGCAGCGCCCCGGTCTTGTAATTGTACACGGCGATTGTGCCCTTGCGGCCGTCCATGGCCTCCAGGGCGGCGTTTTGCGCCTGGACGGACAGGGTCAGCCGCATCTGCGCGGGCTGGGAGCCGTAGTGATACAGCCCGTTGACCAGGTCATAGCCGGTCATGGTCAGAGCGTAATGGCTGTATAGCGGCGTGCTGATGTTTCCCTCCCGATCCCCCAGCCAGTGGAGGGTGGAGCGGCGGGTCAGGGGGTCCGCATGGTAGGTCCTGCCCCCGGAAAGGTCCAAAAGGGGCTCCCCGGAACGGTCCGTCAGGATTCCGGAGGCCAGACGCCCCTCGTCATAGACATGGGGAGAACCGGGGTGCATCACCCACTGGCCGGCCTGGGTCACATATTCCCACAGAAAGAAGCACAGTCCAAACAGCAGGGCGAAGGTCAAAAGCAGCAGGGCCAGAGCCCGGCGGGCGATTCTATTCATCCTCGTCCCTCCTCTTCCGGCGCAGCGGCACGGCGAAGCTGGCGTTCTGCCGGGTGTCCGCCGCCTTGACAAAGGCCAGAAGGCCCCAGGTACAGATCATGCTGGAGCCGCCGTTGGACAAAAACGGGAAGGTCACGCCGGTGAGGGGCACGATATCCACGGTGCCCAGGGCGTTGAGGATCACCTGGATCAGCAAAATGCCCGCCGCCGTGCAGGCGCCGATGGTGTAAAATCCGCTGCGGCTCACCGCCGCGGAACGAAGGGCGAACAGCGCCAGGGCCACCACCGCCAAAACGGTCAGCACCGCCATCACCAGTCCCCATTCCTCGGTGACGGTGGCGAAAACCATGTCGGATTCCGAAGCGAAGAGGTATTTCATCCAGCCCTTGCCGGGGCCCAGTCCAAAAAAGCCGCCGGAGGCCATACACATCAGGGCCTGGGTCTGCTGGTAGCCGGCGTCCATGGTGTCCTCCCAAATGTGCCGCCAGATGGCGAAGCGCCGGAGGGCGTGGGGAGCGATCCGCACCGCCACTACCCCGGCAAAAACCAGGGAGGAGATCGCCAGGGCGATGGTGCCGATGCTGCCGGAGCGGAGGTAGGCCACGATCAAAAAGGCGCAGAAGAAAATCAGGGCGGTGCCGAAGTCGTTCATGATCGCCAGGCACACGCACAGAAGGGCGGAATAGGCGATAAACAGGATCAGGTTCCGCTTGTTCATGATCCGGTCCATGGTGGAGGCCCCCACAAAGACGAAGCAGACCTTGGTCAGCTCCGAGGGCTGAATGGACAGAGAACCGATCCGCAGCCAGTTCCGGGCGCCGTTGTAGGTCACGCCGAAGACCAGGGTGATGAGCAGGAAGCCGATCCCGGCGATGGCCGCCAGGTAGCGGATCTTTTTGGCCCGTTCCAGGTCCCGCAGGGACCATCCGGCGCCCAGGAACACCGCAACGCCTAAGATCATGGCGATGAGCTGCTTAATGGCCTCCTCCGGCACCGTGGCGGCAATCACCGCCATGCCCATGGTACACAGGAAAAAAGCCACGGTCTCCACCTCAAAAGACGTCCGGCGGATGCAGCAGTAAAAAAACAGCAGTACCCACTGGCACAGGAAGATCCCGGCAAAGCCCATCAGGACCGTACCGGTCTTCTCCACGCCCGCCATGGCGTAGGACACGGCAATTAAAAATTGGAAAATGGACAACAGCAGCACGTTTCCCAGGCTGCTCCATACCGAGGCGGCTTTGGTGCGCAGCTGGGCAAGGCGCTGCTCCTGCTGCCGGGATATGGGCTCCAGGGTCATTTCCAGGCCTCCGATGGAGATCACATCCTCCGGTTCCAGGGCGCAGATGGACACCTTCCGCCCATTGACCCGCACGCCGCCGCTGGAGGCGGTATCCGAGATGGTCCAGCTGCCGTCATCGTACCGGGTCAACACCGCGTGGTTCCGGGAAACCGTGGATAAGGAGATCACAATATCGCTGAGCTTGCTCCTGCCGATGACGTTTTCCCAGTGGGTGATGGGCAGCTTCTCCCCACCACGAACGCAGAGCCACGCCCAGATCTCCGGCTCCCGCCGGAAGCTGAGCAGCGGCACGGCGCACCGCAGCAGCAGGACCAAGGCCAGCATGGGAGCGGCGTAGCGGAGAAAGGCCATATATACGTTTACATAACTTTGTGGCATTTGGGTCAGGGACCGGACAAATTCCCTCAGCAGTTCCACGCTCCCACCTCCTTTTCCCTAAACATACACACTGGGTCCGAATTTGTCAAGAAACGATTCTATAAGATTTCTTTAAGATTTTGTGTCCAATCCTCGAAGCAGCGCAATTTCCGCCTGATATCCGGGTAGCTCGTTGGGGGTTTCCAGGATCATGGGCAAATCCTTGAGCGCGGGGTGGCAAACCACCGCCCGGAAGGTCTCGACGCCCAGATACCCCTCCCCGATGCGGGCATGGCGGTCCTTCCGGCTGCCCAGAGGGTTTTTGGAGTCGTTGAGATGAAGGGCCTTGAGCCTGTCCAGACCGATGATTCGGTCAAACGCCTCCAAAACCGCGTCCAGATGGTTCTGAATGTCATAGCCCGCGTCCCAGACGTGGCAGGTGTCCAGGCAGACCCCCAGATCCTTCCCGCCTACGGCGTCCAGAATGTCCCGCAGCTCCTCAAAGCGGCCGCCCAGCTCGCTGCCCTTCCCCGCCATGGTTTCCAGCAGCACCGTCACCGGGTAGCCAGGCGCCATGGCGGCCCGAAGGGCACGCGCCACCTGCTCGATACCGATCTGGGTGCCCTGGCCCACATGGCTGCCGGGGTGAAAATTGTAGAAATTTCCCGGAAGCGCCGCCACCCGGGCCAGATCCTCCGCCAGCACCGACGCGGCGAAGGCCCGGTCCTCCGGGTCCGAAGTTGAGAGGTTCATGGTGTAGGACCCGTGGGCCACCAGCGGGCCAAAGGAGAGCGCCGTCAGGACCTCTCCGGCGGCTTGGATATCTGCCGGATCCTCCCGCTTGGCCCGGCTGCCCCGGGGATTTCGGGTAAAGTAGGCAAAGGTGTTCGCTCCGATGGAGCAGGCAGTTTGAACCATGGATCGCATTCCCTTGGCGGCGGAAAGATGGCATCCCAAATACATGGCGGATTTCCTCCTGGGAAAGAGTTTTTGTTATTGTACCACATTTCCGCAAGAAACGCAAATTTTCCTTTTCTTTTGCCCCGGATGTGCTATAATAGCAGAGGCGGAGCGATTGTTCTTTCGCCGCGCTTTATGGTACTAATACGGGAGGCGATCAATATGCCTGGAGCGGACAACCCAAGGCTACGCATTCTCTATATTTTGGATTATCTGCGGAAAAATTCCCACGCCGGCCATCCGGTGCGGGCGTCGGAGCTGCTGGAAATGCTGGAGCGGGATCACGGAATCACCTGTGACCGCAAGACGGTGTACGCCGACGTAGCGGCCTTGGTGGATTTTGACATCGACATTCTTTCCGTTCCCGGCAAAAACGGGGGCTATTACATTGCCTCCGGCAATTTCCAGCTGCCGGAGCTGAAGCTGCTCATCGACGCGGTACAGTCCAGCCGCTTCCTCACGGAGAAAAAATCCCGGGAGCTGATCGCCAAGCTGTGCAGCCAGTGCAATGAACACGACGCCCGCCTGATGCGCCGCAACGTCCTGGTTTCCGGCCGGGTCAAGAGCATGAACGAGTCCATTTATTACAATGTGGACGCCATCCAGGAGGCCATAGTCCAGGGAAAACAGATCGCTTTCCGCTATTTCGACTGGGATTACGGCGCTGTCCGCCGCTACCGGGACCGGGAATACGCCGCCAGCCCCTACGGCCTATGTCAGGACAATGAGAACTGCTATCTGCTGGCCCTGTCGGACCGCCACGGCATCACCTCCTACCGGGTGGACCGGATGAGTCAGATCCGGCTCCTGCCGGAGCCGCGGAAACCCTGCCCGGAGCTCACCGGCCAGGCCCTCTATGAACACGCCAACCGGTCGAACTTCTCGCCGCAAGCCATGC
>CANQXH010000038.1 GCA_947627745.1 uncultured Oscillospiraceae bacterium | reverse complement strand
TTTGATAATTCAAACCGAAACCATTGGACATTAACATTTGCCAGATAAGGGTGTAGATGTTTCCCGGTTTGCTTTTTTGCGTCAAGCATTTTTCCAAGGCGTGATGTAGTGATGTCACCTATTTGAAATTCATCAAACCCCTTGTCGTTCACGAGAAGATTTCCAAACATCTCGATAAATTGCGACTGTTCATCCGATGTACTTCTTATGCGACTGCTTCACATTTGCTTGATTCACCATCGCATACTGCAGTGTGGTATCAACGCTCTGGTGGCCGAGGAGCTGCTGCACCTGTTCAATTGGCATTCCTTTATCAATTGCCATGGTCGCAAGTGTCCTCCGGAACTTATGCGGATGGATTCGACATAGTTTTAATTTCTCGCCAAGCTCATGAAGCCGAATTTCAATACCACGAATCTGCAACCGGTTATGCGGCTTCTGCAGCGATACAAACAGCGCAGGGTTATCATCCGTCCTGCCGCTCAGGTAGTTCTGCAGATGTATTTTTGCTCTGGCATCAAAATACACTTTGCGTTGCTTGTTACCCTTACCAAGCACAACGCACTCACGGTTGGTGAAGTCAATATCATCACGGTTAAGTAGTACCAGCTCTCCGACGCGCATGCCGGTTGAAGCAAGCAGGTCGATTAGTGCCAGATCTCGACTGCTCTCGCATTGATCCCGCATGATTTCCAGCGCCTCATCAGAGTACGTTTCCTTGACTGTTTTGCAGGTCTTCACCTTGTGAATCCTTCGCACAGGGCTTTTCAAGATATAATCCTCATCCTCCAACCATGCGAAGAAACTTGATAGAATTCTGCGAATGTTGTCGATAGTCGTTTTGCCCGCTGAACGGTTTAACTGATACGAATCCAGATAGAGACGCAAATCATCGGTGGTGATCTGAAGTACAGCTTTTCCAATAGTATTCAATGCGTTTCTCAGAGTGGAATCATAGTACCTTATCGTTTTCTCTGAACAACCTTCAACCCGTTTTGCTGCTAGAAAGAGCTGCACATGATCCGCATCTGGACCTGTGCAAGGTTCCTGTATGCATGCGGATAACACCGTATGCAATTGCTTCATCTGGCTGTTGTCTAAGTATGCGAGCATTTGTTGCTCAATTCTCATAATCGTCTGGCTTGTCATGTCAGTTTTCTCCTTTGTACCAACATCCTTCGCCATGTAGATTATTATTCAAATATTTTCTTCATCATTGCCTTCTGCGCATCGGTTAGTTCCTTCAGTGTTTGCTGGGCTGCAAATTTTGATTTATCGTTCTGTTCCATGAATGAGACAAACTCGGTCTGCCTCTCTAAAGGCGGCACAACCAGCTCAATATTAGAGAGCACTGTCTGATTAATTTTGTATGTGCCGTTCGTTGTTCGGGCGCTACTCTCAATCTGTTCGCGTACTTTTGGCATTTTCCAAGCAACGAATAAATAGGGCATAAGGATTACTCTTGAGTCAATATGTGCAGCAATAACCGTATCAGGGAAAACAAGTTCATTGTGCTCTTTCAAGGAGTAAACTGCCGTCCCTACAAGCGTTTTATTCCCGTTTCCTCTACATATATAGAACTCTGAAGGGTGAATCCTTTTATCAGAAGGTGGACATTCATCGAAGATTCCGTCTTTCCATGCGTCAGGATCAAATATTCCCTGTGTCACGGCAGAAAGAGTAAGAACCTTCTCGGCGTGGCTACCTTTCTTTGAAGGAGAAACACCATTTCTCATGTTAGACATAAACGATCGTGCTTTGACCGTCTTATAACCACGTCCCTCAAACATCTCGATAAATTGCGATTTCACCAAGTCATCAGTCCTTGCAATTAACTCCCTATATGCGTTCTTGACCCGTTCCATAGCCCACAACAGATCAGAAATCTGCTGCTGTCGATCAATGGGATGTAGTTCAAACTCAAAGCGGGCAAAGTCCTTCCAATTTAGAAAGAACGGTAGGCCGCCTTTTTTGTTCTCTTCCGCAAACTGCCAAAACTCAGGCGTTTGCAGGATAAACGGAAGGAGCGACTGAAGAAGTATGCTATTGTCCTTTGTTCTGCACACATAGCTAACGTCAGAACAGATGCCATCGAAATCTACCATGCTTGCTTTGCGCAAATGCGGATTCCGTGACATAAGTAAAACATCGCCCTGCTGAAACCTCATGTGGAAAGCAGGGCCAATCGTGCTTCCTTCAATCAGTCCTTTACGTCGTACAGTTACTTCATCTCCATCGATATGCTCGCCTCCGACATAGTACTCCAAATCGGTAGTTTCCTTATCGACTTTATCCTTGATGTGATCTACAACATCCCCAAGAAGCACTTTAGGCATTTGTTTCGTCACTCCCCTCATTGGAGATCATCTCTATCAGTGCAGAATACTCTTCTTGCATCACAGCTAGGCCAGCCATCCATTCGCCGAGTGTATCATCGATTGAATCTGCGTCAATACTGGTTATATCACCTTTTCTGACATACTTTGGTACACCCAAAGTCCCGTTATTTCCAATGATCTCGTCGATGGTCGCTGTTACTGAAAAGCCTTCTAACTCTTTGAAACCTCTATAGCAATCAACGATTGCTTTAATGTGTTCATCCTCTAAGTAGCTTTCAGAGTTTTTCCGCGTAACAAGCTTCTTTGCATCAATGAACAGCACTTTTCCGCGCCGATCGAGCGGTTTATTCATTCGACAAATCACTACACACGCTTCCATAGGCGAATTATAAAACAGGTTTTTCGCGATACCTATAACTGTCTCGACTACGTCCATCTGCACAAGCTTTTTTCGCATATCGCTCTCTTCTTCACGAGTGAGTATGCCATGAGGGAAAAGGATTGCGCAGCGTCCCGTATCTGGTTTCATGCTCTTGAGTATGTGCTGAAAAAAGGCAAAGTCCGCACGACCTTGAGGTGGTGTCCCTAAGAAATTTCTACCATACTTATCGTTCTCAAAGGCACCGCGATCCCACTGCTTAATTGAGTACGGAGGATTGGCAAGCACGATGTCGAACTGCTGCAGCCGGCCATGTTCAATAAACGCCGGATTCTTAAGCGTATCATCATTGACAATATGGAAATCCTCGACGCCATGGAGGAATAAATTCATCCTGCCAATCGCGCATGTCAACTGATTGATCTCCTGCCCGTAAGCCTGAATATTACGCCATTCCTGCCCGTTTGCTTTCAGGTGCGCAATACAGGAAATGAGCATACCCGCACTACCGCAGGTGGGATCGTAAACGGACTCTCCACTCTGTGGCTGCAGAATCTCCGTCATCAAATGGACGACGGTTCTGTTGGTATAGAACTCCTGCGCGGTGTGCCCACTATCGTCCGCAAACTGCTTTATCAAATACTCATATCCGTTTCCAAGTTCATCCTCGGGGCAGTTAGCGAGCGAGAGCGATTTTGAAGAGAAGTGCTCCAGCAAATCCTTCAGTAGCCTGTCCGGCAGGCGATTTTTGTTTGTCCACGCGCCGTCACCAAAAATGCCAGTCATCTTTTCGCCGTTGGCTTTTTCGATCTCCTTAAACGCTGTCACAATCGCTCTGCCCACGTCCTCGGTGACCTGCCTAACATCATTCCAGTGATGCCCCTTTGGGACAATAAATGTGTGCAGCTCTTCCTCCGGATAGAGATCAATGTCTTCGCCGTATTCGGCAACAGCTTTTTCGGTTTCTTCATCATATACATCGCATATCCGCTTGAAGAACATCAAAGGAAAGATGTACTGTTTATACGCTCCCGCATCAATGTTAGTGCGGAGCAATACAGCCGATTGCCACAGATATGATTTTAGTTCATCAATCGTCATACGATCAGCCATCGATGTATCCTCCTTCCTTGAGCAGTTGCATAAGTACATCTTCGCTTTCATGCACCTCTTGCAGAGCGGCAAAGAACTCCGCGCGTATTTTCTTGGGATCAATGGGTGGAGCAGGTGTCTTTTCAATGTAGGTGTTGACAGAAAGCGTGTATTCTTTCTCTCGAATGGTGTCGAGATCTACAATCGCACATCTGTCAATCACGTTCTTATAGTCCTGCCACAGACTGAACACTTCATCTGTGTTCGCCTCAGTCATTACGTTCTTTGCACGCTGCGCTGTGTAAATGCTTGTGGCATCAATCATGCAAATCTTCCCGCGATGCGCAAGGGGTTTGTTATTATTCAAAAACAGAATGCATGCAGATACACCTGCTCCATAGAACAGGTTGCCCACAAGCGTAATCACGCACTCGATGCAATCTGTCTCGATCATCTTTTTTCGGATTTCGCCTTCGCGGTGACCGTGGAACAAGACGCCTTGCGGCATAACGACTGCACACCGCCCTTTGCCGGGTCGCATCGATTTATACATGTGCTGCAGCCATGCGTAGTCGGCGTTGGAATCAGTTGGGCTACCCCAGATGTTGCGTCCCCACTGATCGTTCTCGAAAATCTCTGCACCCCAATGATCCAGACCGAACGGCGGATTAGCGAGCACGCAATCGAACTGCTGCAACTGGCCGTTATGTATAAACACCGGCTTGCGCAGGGTATCTTCGCGCACGATTTTAAATTCCTTCGCGCCATGGAGGAAGAGGTTCATCCTCGCAATTGCCGACGTGGACAGATTCTTTTCCTGCCCGTAAATCTTGCCGTATGACGCCTTTTCATCATCCATACTGCGGATGGCCTCAATGAGCATTCCACCTGTTCCGCATGCGGGATCATATACCGAATCGCCGGACTTCGGATTGAGTAAGCGCACCATGAGTTTGACTACAGAACGCGGGGTGTAGAATTCTCCTGCGTTCTTTTTGCTCATATCTGCGAATTTCTTGATTAGGTATTCGTATGCGTCGCCCATAACGTCAGCCGAATAATTCCGGTTGCCAACCGGTAACGCAGACATATGCTCGATAAGATCCTTTAGCCGCTCATCATCCAGTTTTGTTTTATCAGTCCAGTTCGCATCGTCGAAAGAGGAGAAGAGCCCAGCCATTGTATCCGGGTTGGCATGCTCAATCCCCATCATTGCATCTACAATGGCCTTGCCCACGTCTTCGCTTGTATTGCGGACATCATTCCAGTGACATCCCTTTGGAATGATGAACGTATGTAGTTCTTCCTCTGGGTAGAACTCAATATCATCACCATATTGTTGCTCTGCATCTACAGTTTCTTCGTCATATACATCTGAAATGCGTTTGTAGAATAATATCGGGATAATGTATGATTTGTAGTCGTCCTGGTCGATCGGACCGCGAAGGATATTGCACGCTTCATACAAGTGATTGTATAGTGCATTGGCTGTTGTTTCTCGATCGATAACTTCATCTGCATGTTGTGCTTCTTCTGTAACACGCACCGCTTCGGACATTGCATCCTGACGATCACCATAGGAGGTAGCAATCTTGGAAGAATAAACGGCAGCCCGCGAAAGTCCTTCACCAGCATCTTTCTCAAGAATGATGCCATATTTTGATTCAAATGCATTCAGTATTTCAAGTTGCTTTGTGTCTAAGAATGTCAATGCAAGCTTACGAACCCCTGCAGGGATGCCGTAATATGCTTCAGCAATACCTCCCGCAATTGCAGCAATCGTATCGCTGTCACCACCTATGGAAATTGCATTGCGGATTGTGTCTTCAAAGCCAGTTGATTCGAAAAATGCCTCCATCGCTTGCGGGACAGATCCTTGACATGAAACATCAAAAGAGTATGTTGGGCGAATGTCTGCCAATTTAAAGTTAATCTTATAGTAGTGTGTTTCTATATAATCTCTGATCTCGACCATGCTCATTCCGTTTCGAGCAAGGTATATTGCAACCGCAGTTGCTTCTGCGCCCTTAATGCCTTCTGGGTGGTTATGAGTAACTTCAGTTACGGCTTTTGCCAAAGCTTTCGCTTCTTCAATCGTTGCTGCTGCAAAACCACAAGCACTAACTCGCATAGCAGATCCATTGCCCCAACTATTGTATGGATGAGGAGCGCTATCGTATATCCACTTGTGAAAATGTCCACCATAGCCAGCATGAGGGTATTTCCGACCAAGCTCTTGCATTCTGATTACAGCCTGTTGGCTCAGCAAACCAATGTCGCCTGTACAATCAAGTATAGCTTGTGCTACAGCAAGGGACAAGACACTATCATCAGTTGGCTTGCATCCTTTGATATGGGAGAGCAATTCAAAGTCTTTACTTTTTGTGTTGTTCCATTCAAATCTGGAACCGGCGATATCACCAATAATTGCACCTAACATTTTTAACCTTCCTCGATGACTTCCATAAGGTCGCCAATATCACAATGGAACACCTTACACAGATTTATCATTACTTCCATATTTACTGGACGATCCTGATTGAGCTTTGTCATAGTGTAGGAGCTTATTCCTGCAGCTTTCGCAAGGTCTGTCTTTTTCATTTTATTGTCCTTCATCAAATGCCAAAGCTTATCATAACGGACTTTCATGAGTTACCTCCAGAAGTATAGGATGGACTTCTGCTTGCCACCTAAAACATTACACGATATATAGTACCACAAGGAATGTTAATTTTCAATGTTTTCTATTAATACACAAGTTCAAATTCTACCAGGTGAGACTAATTTCTTTCACCTGTTGTTAGATGTGGTGTTATGTGATTAAGCAGTAGACGGTCACTAATCCGTCTACTGCTTAATGGTGACACCATAGTTTGTGCTTATTCTGGTTTATTGCTATCACTCCAAATCAAATAGGGGTATAGGAGTTGTCGACTCGTTGAGGAACAAGGTGTATTGATGTGATTAATTCATTGAATGAAAGATAAAGCGAGGGATTGAAAAATCTCTCTCTTTATCCTTCAGTCTGGCTTGATTCCGTTTACAACCATTCTGATTTCCTCACTACGAAGTGCCTCGTTAATTATACATTCCTTATTTCGGACGAGCAGAATGATCTGCTTATCTTTTTCAATCATCAGGCGCATTTCCATTATTTCTTCATCACGTGTTTTATAGATTGCCATGTGTCCACGCAACCCGTTTACTGATATAGGCTTTATTTCTCCAAGTAAAATCATACCAGTACCGGGATAAAACAGATCTTTCAATTCTTGTTCGGTTTCTCCACAGCCATCTTCTATTTGCCACTCCACGTAATTTTTCCGATCTGGAGTCCATGCTCCAAAACCTCGTATGTAGCAAAAATCAGGTACTGTTTCTAAATAAAATCCATCGGGAAGCGTAAATGAAACTCCGAGGGCATGGAATTTTCCGTTTTCAAACTTGAGCATTTAAATATCCTCCCACTGTTTAACCATTGATCAGATTAATCTTTATGTTCTTTCTTTGTGCGTAGTCTATCGTGTTTCTTGTTCCTCCAGAGCACCCGTTATAAACAGCAATCACCCGTACAGAATGATCAACCATCCACATGTTCCTCATTTGAAAACATGATCGATGATAGCAATGGCATATATAACGAACCAAATCTGCATTTTTGATAATCTTCTGATATCTTCCTTGCCATGCTTTTTCCCACCCCAACTCAAATCCCTCAAATGGGATCGCACAGATTAGTTTAACTTGTTCCCCTGCGCTACGAAATTGAAGGACAATTTCTGCTGCCCAGATATCTACGCCTCTCGCCATACCGGAAATAAAAATGGATATGCCATCGTCGATAGCTTTTCGGATTTCTTTTTCCAGATGAAACTTAATTACATTCTCGGTAAAGTGCAATTTCTCGGGCCTATGGCCTGTAAAGCATGCCGCCTTTTGCTTTCCTGATGTTTCATTCATCCTTGTCCTCCATTCATTATAGTTCTCTATACATCATAACATAGATGTATTTATGCTACAAGTCGTATCTAATATACATCTCACCTTAGAGGTAAAATAGTTAACAGAAAGGTGGTGATGCTATGGATACGCTCGCTCGTTTACAACAATTACTGCGTGAGCGCGGATGGACAGAGTATAAACTTTCAAAAGAGTGCGGGTTGGCACAGTCCACGATTGGCAATATTTATCGTAGAAATACGGTTCCGTCAATAGTAACGCTTGAAACGATCTGCAAGGGATTCGGCATCACCATGTCTCAGTTTTTTACAGAAGGAAACATGGTGGAATTAACGCCAGAATTAAAGGACGTTTTTGATGCATGGGTCTGTCTGAAACCGAATCAAAAAGAAGCGGCGCTCGAAATGTTAAAGGCAATGAGAAATGATAACGAATGAAATATAGATATAAAACAAGAAGCCCCTCGCTTCTTGTTTTTCTTTTCTGCTGTAATATCTTTTCAGGTGGGAAGTTCGCCTTCTCCTTCCGTAATGGAAGGTACCACCTTCCACCAAAAGGCAGAACTTGCCCCTTGGTGAAAAGCGGCATAAAAAATTATCGTTTCAATGTGTATAGTAAGCTGCTCTTTCCACCATGCTTTCGGTAACGCTGCTTTGTCTCCAGCAAACCTTCCTTACGGAGATCCTGCAAGGCACGGCGTACGGTGGACTGTGATAGCTTTAACTCACGAGCAATAGTAGGAATGGCCGGCCAACACTCGCCATCCTTGTTTGCTCTGTCTGCAAGATAGATATAAACGGATACTGCACGGTGGGGGAGATCCATACGGTACAGGAAATCAAGCCTTCCCATCGGAGACCACCTCCGGTTGTGCCACTTCTTTTTTAGCCTCAGTTTCTACCTGCATCTGTGAAAATTGAGCGCCACCGTTTTTGCCGTTTTTGTCATCTGTAAGCGGTTTTGGCTGTCTGCTTCTGCTCTGATTCCGTTTGGACGGTTGTTGATATCTTGACTCTGTCAGAGCCTGTTCGTTCATCCCGTTGCCACCTCTGGTATTACCAGCCTCTAACATTACTTCAGGGTGGTATTTTTTTATGATGCCATCCATTAATTCTGCCTTGTTGGCATATTGAACTATACGATTTCCGTTCTCAGCAACTGTATAGGGGTGATCCTTATCAAACTCAATGCCCCACTTGAAGAAGAGTTTTAAGTGGACGCGCATAGGGTGGACGCCTGTCTTCATTACCACAAAATCGCCTTTGGGCAATGATTTTAGCTCATCCGGAGTGAGAAGCGGTCTTTCCATCATCTGGAGGGATTCGGATGGATCATTTCTGCTTCTGGAGACAGAGCCGGACATAACCGTGCGACTTCCAAGCGCCTTTGACAGGGTATCCGCAGACGAACTGTTGGGTGCAAAGCCGCCGAACAGGGTGATCTGTGTATTGTCTACGATAATCTCTCCGCCTTCTTTGCCGTAATTCTTCTCGAGCTGAGCAAAGGACTGAATGATCGGAACGATTTGCAGGCGTCTGGATCGTGAAGCGCTGAACATCATTTCTGCGGATTCGATCTTCGGCAGTGTACCGAACTCATCGCAGAAGAACACACAGCGGTTCTTTAATTGACCGCCGTTCTCATCTGCTACTGCCAGGATCTCGCGATAGAGCTGCTGGATGATAAGAGAAATCATGAAGAAGGTATTGGGGTTTTCCTCCGGCATGATGATAAAAATGGCAGACTTCTCACGGCAGAATTTTTCAGCATCAATTTCTGTATCGAAGCACAGAAGCTGCTCCAACTCGGAATCAAGGAAAGAGTTGAGTCGAGATAATGCCGTGGACATGACAGATGCCATGCTCTGCTCAGCGGTGTTCAATGCAGCTCCGGCAAACCACTTTGCCTTGTGATCGTTGGGAAGCAATTCCATGAGCTGTTGAAACTGATTTTTGCCTTTCTTTTCGGAAGGCGCTAATAGCTCCTGGATGATTTTAAAAACAGATACGATATGGCGTTCCTCCGGTTTGCAGAATTCCGCCACCAGAAGAATCGTTGCTGTTAATAGTCCCTCGGCTGCATCGTAGAAATAAGCATTTTGCCCAAAGCTCGCGGCATCCATGCCGGAGAGGATAATAGTCTTGGAAATGATCTTTGCATACTTCTCTGCCTTTGCTTTATAGACGAGCGTATTGGGATTTGCTTGATAAAGATCCATATACTTGTTTACCAAATGCAAAAGGTTGTTTCCATTGGAACGAGTCGGATTCCTCAGATCGATAACTGAAACATTGTAGCCGTATAATTTTGCAATATTCCCGTAGTTACGCATGACGTCGCCTTTCGTATCTGTGGAAAGGAAGCTCATTCCGCTGGCACAAGCATATTCAATGCAAGGGTACAGCCAGAAAGCGGTTTTGCCGACACCTGCGGCGCCGATCATCAGCACATGAACGTCACCGGTGTCTACCATTGCCGTTGTGTTTCCTGTGCATCCGACAACGATGCCCTGCGGAAGAGATTTACCGTCTTCTCCTGTAGGAGTCTTACCATTCACAGCTTGCTCCCGCCACTTTTTCGGCGTAAACGTGATATGTTGATACACTTTTCGCTGCTCTCCCTTTGTCATCCAGCGAGCAGTCCCGTGTTGACCGTCACCGACCGTTTTGGATTTGATATTGTTAAGACTGTACATATATGCCAACAACGTGATCCCGCCGAGGACGCTGAACATAACAGTGCCGACAATAATCAGAGTTGTAATACCTGACACGATTCTTTCACCTCGTTTTCTTCTTGGTTCAGATATAGAAGATCCTCGTTCCAGTCCTTATGTTCGGGAACGAGGATCTTTGCGTTGATTCCTTGTGTGAACAGCTTATCGCTGATTCGCTTTGCAGCCGCCTGACCTGGTTCATCACTGTCCAAGCAGAGAAACACCTCCGAGATATTGGGATTGTCCTTCAACATCTGAAACAGAACCCTATCAGATACCGAGCAGGCGGCGGCATAGCTGTGTTGCTGCCAATTCTTTTTGTGCATGGAGATAAAGGACAGCATATCTATCGGTGCCTCGAAGAGCAAGAGATAGGGGCTCTGTCCGGTCCAGTGAAAGCTGTACTCCGGAGCGCTATTTTCTGCGTTACCCTTAAAGGTACTTTCGCTCCCAGTACCACGCATATTGGCATGACGAGGGACGCCTTTCTGATCGAAGCCTACGAACACAGCGTTGTGATATTTTGCCGACTCGAAGATCATCTTGTGGTGAGCAAAGGTGTTTATCACGTCTCGATCAAGCCCTCGGCGAAATAACAGATAGGCATAGACTCTGCGCATATTGTCGTTTCGCTCCGGAAGGGCAAGCGGCTTTCGCTCCCTGATCACCGGCGGAGAGACTGCCAGTCTGCCAACCCTTTCTCCCAGCAGATAGTCCATCGCCTCCTGATAAGTCTTGTTGTAAAATCGTCGGACGAAGTCAATGGCATCGCCGCCCTCCTGCTCATATTGATGAAACCACAGGTTTCCTCGAATGGTGACCTTCTGTGATCCATCATGCCATTCGTATTCCGAGCCGGAGCGTTTGAGCTTTTCACCCTGAGAGCGAAGCAGCTCGCAGATATCTGTCTGACGAGCCTGTTCCTTCTGTTCGTCAGTGAAATGAATATATTTTGTAGACATGGTATTCTCCTTATCCTTGCTTGAGGCCGTGCGCCTGTTTTTTCTCATCGATCTTTCTCTTGAGCTTTCTGTCAATGCCGTCGGCTTTTCCTTTTTTCTCATCGTTAAGCTGGTTTCGGATCATTCTGCTCAGATGATGCAAGAGTCGGACTGCTCCAAGCGCCGCAGAACAATTGCGGTTTGACTGTATGCTGTGCAGGATCTGCTCGGCATACTGATTGCCGTGCTCCGCTGCAGAAGATAAATAGGAAATGGCTTTCCCATAATCACGCTCGACATCTTTGCCGTAGAGGTATAACTTCCCGAGTTGGTATTCCGCATAGTCGTTCCCGTTCTCTGCGGCAATTTTGAAGTCTCGAATTGCCTGAAAAACATCTTTGACTTCTGCTTCCGTCAGCCTGATCTTTCCGGCAAGATAAGCGGCATAGGGATTTTTCTGCGAAGCAGCCTGTTCCAGATAATCAATCGCACGAGTGATATCCTGCGGGATAACATTGCCACGGTAGAGGAGCTTCCCAATTTGATATTGTCCGGCCGCAAACCCTTTGTCAGCAGAGTCGGCCAGAAGTCGAATCGCTTCGGGGATGTCCTGCAGGAGGAGCTCTCCATCAAGAATCGTTTTTCCGAGTGTGTATGAAGCATAACGATTGCCTTGATCCGAAGAGCGGCGCAGAAAATGCTCAGCGCGGGGAAGATCACGATCAACGTCTTCGCCACGGAGAAAAGTTTTCCCGAGCAGATATTCAGCATATTGATTGTGTTCTGATGCAGACTCTTCCAGCCATCGCAAGGCGTAATCAATGTTTTTCGGAACGTCCTCACCTCGAAGGAACATCTTTCCGAGCCTGTATTTCGCAACGCCGCATCCGAGTCTGGCTGCTTCGATCAAAAGACCAACAGCAGTGTTCGGATCGTAGGTGTCGTTCTCTCGGTCGAGCAGATCTTTTGCGCTTCGATATAACTGCCACATGCGGGATCGCTGAACAGATCTCGTCGAAGGAGCATACTCTTGTTCCTCGGCCTCATCTGCTTCCGGTTCAGATGTCTCTGCATCAACCTCGGCTTGCTCATCCTGCTCATCTGCAACCACTCGGTCGGCAAAAATATTCAACGCCTCTTGGATGACCAAGTTCTTGATCGATTTGAATTCGGGGTTGTTCACCAATGGAATCCGTTCCGGCAGTTCCTCTGTGTAAGTTCGGATAACTTCTTCCCGCTCCTCATACCACAGATCATAGAGAGAAGCAATCCGCTCATCGGCTGCGAGATCGGAGACGATTTCGTTTACAAGAGCCTTGACGTCTGCTTTTAGATATCCGTACTGCTTTTTGCCACTCGTCTTTGACAGTCGGTCAGCAAGCTCGAGAAGCTTGTTTTCAAGTACAGGATTATCATAGGCGCCGCTGTTGATCCGAGAGACGATCTCGGCAATCACATCACGGCTCTGCGCACGAAGAGCATTCCGACGCTCCGCCTGCTTTTCATATATGGATAGGAGGTCATCCGCAAAGACATCTTTTGCAAAGGCAGAACGCAGACTCATAATACCTTTCTGCGTGAGGTATGGTTTCGCCTGTTCAGAGGAGTAGACCATGAGATGAACGTGGGGATGATGGCTCTCGTTATGAAATGCAGCATACCATTTCAGATCTTCCACGGGGATTTTGAAATTCCTTGCGATTGCTTCTGTCTGAGTCCGAAGCATATCCCGCCATCGTTCACCGGAATTGAAACCCAGGCGTTCTGCATCTTCACGGCGGAGAGAAATAATTACCGTCCACACATTGCCTTCGTACGCATTCAGATCTTTTGAAACATCTTCGAGCTTTACACGGACACCATCGTCTGTGAAGAGGCCATGTGAACCGAATCTCTCCGCACGAGGACGAGTCGCAATGTAGTCAGCGTATGTTTTTGTGTTGAGAGCATCGTGTGCGTTATCCTCCAAGGCACGAGTGATGAACTCAGAAGCATTCCCGAGCGTAGGCTCATTAAGATAGTCCTCGTACTCCAACATGGAATTGCAGTCTGGGAAGTCTCGGAGTATTTTTTCAATCAGCTTTTTCTGTTTTACTGTACAAGGGTCAGTTTTGAAGGAGTCATCGACTTTCTCAACGCCTTCACGGGTAGCAATATATTTCGCATAGCCTCCAACGCTCTTTCTCGAGGACGATTTCAGATATTTGAATTTGGTAATCAGCTTTGCCATGGGTTAGTCCTTTTGCCAGTCAAGCGCATCCTCAAAAGAAAAGGAACCATTGAGCCGTTTGACTTCTTTGACGCAGTCGCCGCGCAGCCTCTCAAGCGACAGCGGATCGATGTCTTGCTGAAGTGCAACGAGATTCTGCATGATAGCAATCTCCACAGCGAGCTTAAACATCATTCTGTTCTGCCGGTTGTCACTCTCTGCGACGATGCTTTTTAGCGTAGAAATCACCACGTTGGGAAGATATTCTCTTGCGTCCTGGGTGGAGAGATATCCGGCGTAGAAGTGAACAGCTTTTTCTATGAATTCAGATTTGCTTCTGCAGTTGTCATCTTCATACAGGCGATCCATGAGTTTGATCGTTGACGGTCGGAGCCATGATTGAAATCTGCGTTTCACTTCTTTCTCTTTCGGTGTATTCTCGTCATTCATCGGTTTCACTCCTGTTCTTGTGACGGCACCTGTTGCGGCACCGTGAAATATCCTTGTAAAGTCGGCGGTTTCGGGAATTACGGCACCGAACCTCAGCGTCAAAGTGTGAAATACGGCACCGTAATTCTTTTCGGAACAAAACCGTCAAAAACCCTTGTGCGGTCGGCATTGCCGTCCGCTGTGAGCCGAGGCGGAAGCCGTGTTACGGCACCGCCTCTTTCACCTGCTTGATTTTCGACCCTGTCGAAAATCATCCAGATGGGCATCATCTTAGCCTTGAACGTCTGCCCGAAACCGCCTCAAATTCGGCTTGTGTTCTGTTGGTTGGTTGCTGTTCAACCTGATTCGGAAGAGCCGACACAAAGGCTTTACGGCTCCCACGGTTGGCTACATCTGCAGGGCGGGACTCTCGTCTTCACCCTCGTCGAATGTGATCTCCTTGCCTTCGAGCGCGGTGGCAAAGATCTCGTGTCTGGCATCCAGGGACAGACCTTCTTTGCGTTCTGCCTTATACATAGCCGCCGACACATCTTTCAGGTTGTAAGTACACCATGATTTCTTATTGTTCTCACAGACGCCAATGGTGTTGTCATCAAAGTTAAACTCTACCAGTGCGGTGATTCTCGGATCATTCGGCATGGCATTACATAGAACAGAGAACATCATATCATTGATCACCTGACATCCGCTGAAGTTGCTATGCGCAATACTGTCCAGAGTGTATTTCCCAATCTCATCTTTCAGAGAGGCGCGGTACAGATGAGCAATGCTGTAGAAGCTATTACGAAGATCCGATGTGAAGAATAAATCGTCATCTCCTTCATGAAAATGAACAACAGCAAAGTGTCGCGCAGCTTCCCGCGCAGCGGCTTCTTGTTCTTCCTCCAACTCAATCTTTGCTTCCACTTCCATGCGCTCATGCACGGGAACTGTCTGCTCATAGAAACGGTAGAGGAGATTCTGGAGCTCATGCTCTACACTGCTGCCTTTCTTAAGCAAATAACTTTCTAACTTTTCGAGCCGATGCTCGTTAAAGTACAGGGTGATATCGATATCATTCATTTTTCGTCACCTCCAAACTCGGAGTGGGTTTCGGCTCCGCTTTCTGCTTCCGCACCTTTGGAACTGAAGGTTCCGCATTGCCGGAGCGCAGATTCAAAAAATCACGAACGCCTGCGGGAACATTCTTGACATAAAGCGTATCCAACGATTTTGTCAGCTCATCCTCAATCTGCATTCCTTTCTGTTCAAGATACAGCCTGAGTGTTGAGAGCTTTTCTTCATCATAGGAAACACTGACAGTAATTTTCTTCATGAGACTCATCTCCTTTACATGGTCATTCCGAATCCCGTGTCAACATAGCCAAGGTCAGCGTCATTGAGAATCGTGAGGCCGTTGTTATAGTCCTCGACCATTTTTTCAGCTTCTGTCTGCCTGTGCGCTTTGTCATACCATCGGGACTCCATTTCGTCTATTGTCTTATTGATACTTTCCGGATGTACATGGGAGGAGTAATCTTTTGCCGCTTCGAGGAATTCCTCACGGCCATGTTTTTTGTAGATCCCATGGATCGTTTTCATCTTTCCGCTCAAATTGCACCTCACATCGAAAAACTCATCTCATCCACTTGCGCTTGGTTGTTATCGCTTGATTTCTGTTCCTCCTGGACCTGCTGTACCACAGCATCAGACAGAAAGCCATAATACCCCTGCGGTCGTTCTATCCCATAAGCAGCATTTTCTTGCGTCAGATCTTCTTTCAGATCTCGCAAACCTTCTTCGGAATGTCCTGCACGGAAATACTTCCACTCGTTGTCCTGAGTGAAAATATATACATATTCCGTCCAATTGCTTGGAGCATCCAGCTCAGCTAGTGTCATAACTTTCGCTTGTGTATTCTTTTCGCCACGGTCGCGGCCATAGGCTACCGTTACACCTTCCTGCCGCTGCGCATAATCAAAGCCGTGTGGCATACTCGGGTCAGGATAGAGTTTCTCGTTTAATGCTGAAATGTTGCCGAGAGACAGTAATTCATCAATATTTTCCGGAGTCGAGTAGTGATCGAGCAACATAGCCCCGTTGTAAGTCAGGTATCCGTCATTGTGACAGTAGATAGTGTTATATTGATTGTCGCCGATTTGCCTCGCGATATAGCTTCGTGTGCTCATTGGAAAGCGCCCCCTTTCACATTGCCATCGTTGGATGTTCGTCCTCGTCATGATAGACATCTTCATCCATAATATCCGCACCGAGCATACCGAGCATATTGTCAAGCTTCTCTGCACCGGAGCAACAGTCTGGTGCGTTTGCCATGTAGGTAGTCGTCTGAATCGCGTCTTCGGCAAGAAGCATTTCGTTTGTTTCTTCCTCCGACTGAATGTGTCTTTGCTTATCTTCAAGAATCAAATTTTTTAGATACTTTCCTTTGTCTGGTTGCGCTTCAAACCATTCTAGTGGTTCTCTGTCCTTCAATGAAAACTGGAAAGTAAAACGCCGTATGCGGTGACGGTAATTTTCCTGAGATCTTTTTCTGTTTTCCTTTCTCTGTTCATTTGTGAGTTTGTTCTCTCTGGACATTTGTATTTACCTCCTAATGATTGATTTGACTGTACCTCCCATAGTACACGCTTCCATAGGAAGCTCTCTGTACGCGGACGGATTCGCTTTGATCCGCAGGTGCTTCAAAATGAACCAGTACATAATCCGATGCCTCCCTGACGGAAGTGGCATTTTTCAATTTTTCAAGAACACCCGGAAATTTTGTTTCCAGCTCATGACACAGAAAAGCGAGCTGCAGATCCAAATCCCCAACAGATTTTCCTCTCTCTTTGGCGTAGGCCAGAAGCGGCGCTTTGCGATCTGACACCGTCCACTGTGCCAGACCGTATCCGGCAGAATCGGCTGCGAAATTGCCATAAGCACCGCTGTCCACAGCTTGAGTGTAGGATGTATCGGTATAACCGAGGGAGCTCTCATAGCTATTTTGCAGATTGTTTGGCTGCAGGCCGCTTTCCGCAAAGAGGTTTCCCATCAGCGCCGCTGTGCCGTAGGGATTTTCGATTTCGGCATAGAGAACCTGCCAAATGCGGCTTTCATTGGGCGCGGTAGTGACGTCGCTTTCCAGGTAGGTGATATACGGAATTTTCAGCCAATGCGTCCACCCTCGGCCCGCAAGCTGCGTTTTTACGACGCCGTACTGCGTTCCCATGGCTTCGATGACTTCACCGCCGCCGATATAGATTCCGATGTGTCCCTCATGCCATACGGCAAGGCCGGGAATTTCGGGAATGGTATCAATCGTTCCTTTCTCCGTAGCGTTTTCGTACATGGTATCCGCGCCGATATCCGGCATCCCGTTTGTCCCGTACTCCACTTGATGGGTGTCAGGATTGAGCCAGCCGTAGCCTTTGATAAGTCCAACACAATCTGCTGTCCTGCCGGCAAGCCAGTGGGATTCAATAAAGTCTGCGTAACCGCCAACTTCTTCGGGATACTGTTCTGCTTTCGCGTTATAGAAACTGCGCGAGAGTACCGTTCCGAAGGTCCCCCACACATATCCCCATCCCTGGGCATAGGCGTTCTTTGCCCATTCCACAAGATCGAGGTTGTTTTTACTGTATGGATCCACATAGCCGGAGGTGGAAATATACACGGCACGGATGGTATTCATCACCTTGGAGAAGTCTTCGGCGGACAGATCCGTGCCAAAAGCTGCATTTACATTGGCGATGAGATCCGCGTCAGATTGTCCTTGGGTAAAGCATCCTACCAACTTAGAGACAAAGCCCGCATCGTGGGCATAATCGGAAAGCGCAAGCACATAGAGCACCTGCGCTTCCTTTGTCCGCTGCGCGTCAAACCCCGCCGCAGTCATGGCGTTCTCAATGCCGACCATGGTGTCCTCCACGAATTGGAGCTTTTCTGTTTCCTCTGCGGAGAGGTTCTGGACCACCATCGTCTTCAATCTGTCCGTGTCGATATTGATATTCCCATTGAAGATAGAGACCACGGCTGAAATGGGCATGATGATAATGATAAGGATCCCTAACACGATTCCGCCAATGGTTTTCAGCACCTTCGGATTGGTCAGCAAGGCAACGGCGATCTTTTTTAAGGCAGCACCTACAGTTGCTACCATGAACTCTCCCTCCTTCCGCAAAAGAAAAGCGCGGGCAGAAAGCCCGCGTCAAAAACACTATAAATTCTAATAATTGCCTGCGGCAGCTTACCGCCCGCCGGCCTTTCCGAAAAGTGCCGATTTGTATTCCGGGGCTATCACCTGTAGGAGATACCGCTCATTTCCGCATCGGTAGAGGCACGTACCGCGTTCCGGGTATTTGATCAGTTCAAATTCCGAAGGCTCGACCTGCAGCGCGTCCATATATTCTTTCGGGTTGATCTGCCCCGCGTTGAACAGGAACTGATGTGTGGGAATGCTGAACAGCGGTTTTGTGAACTCACGAATGGACGGAATCAAAAAATCCTCGATGTTCTGGCTTGCCAGAATGATCGAGGAATCTTTCTTACGCACACGCTTCATGGCGTTGCGGATATATTCAATTGCCGTCATATTCGTGAGGAACAGGTACAGCTCGTCGATAGAGGCCGCCGTGTTTCCTTTGCCGAGAAGCTGATTGCTCATGAAGGACAGGATGTTGAACAGCATGGCGTCCTTGAGCCGTTTGTTGGTATCCAGCAGTCCCTTCACGCCGAACACGAGGAACGCGTCGTCAGTGATATTGGTGTGGCCGTTGAAGTATTTGCTTTCCGCGCCCACGCACATGGAGTGGATACCGAGGCAGACCTCCTGCAGCGTTTCCTCGGTGTAGAGGTACTTTCTGGTCTTATCGTAGCTGTAGAATTCTTCCTCGCATAACTTGTAAAAGTCCTCCACGGTGGGAAAATCCTGCGGATGTTTGGTGCTGTAATCCGTACTGTCGGTAATACCGAACCTTGCGTACAGTTTGGAGAGCAGGATCTCAATGGTATCGATCTGCGCGTCCGTAAAATCCTTGTAGGCGCGAAAAAAATCCTTGAGAAACGCAATGTGCTGAGAAAGCCGGGTCGCTTTTTTGAAAGCTACGGGAGCGTCCGCGGCTACGTCATCCTGCCCATCGCTCCATGCTTTGGGTTCGAGAGGATTAATGGTATATCTGCCGGAGAGAAAGTCGATATAACAGCCTCCCAGGGCGGAACATATCTCCTCATACTCGGCTTCCGGATCCAGGCAGATGACAGCTTTGCCGGATTCCCGCAGATTGGTCAGGATGAGCTTTAAGAGATAGCTTTTGCCCTGACCGGAGTTTCCGAGGATCAGAATATTGCTGGTGGTCTTATCCTCGGCTCTACGGTCGAAGTCTACGAGAATATTCGTGCCGAATTTATCTCTCCCGATATACAGTCCCTGGGGATCGGTCTTGCCGGAGAAATTGAAGGGGTAGAGATTGGCAACCGAGCTCACCGGCAGGACGCGCTCATACTGCGTCCCGAACTGATTTGCGCCCACGGGCAGAACAGAGAGGAATCCTTCTTTCTGGCGTAATGTGAGCCTGTCAACAGAGATCTTGGAACGGGTCAGCTCCATAGCGACATCGCTCTGGAGTTCCTTGAGGGCGTCCATGTTTTTGGCTTTCAGTTCGATGAACACCGAGCAATGGAGCAGGCTCTCCCGGTTCTTACGGAGATTCGCCAGCATCTCAATGACGTCCTGCAGATTGCCCTCCGCTTCGATGGTTTCATTCATGTCGCTGCCGGCGCTTTTCATTCTGTTTCTGCGAGTGGCGTTCTGAATGATCTTTCGCTGTTCCATACTTTCCACCAGTCGGTGGTAGATGCGCAGCGTCACGCCACTGCGGTCGGCAAGCTGTGAGAGAATGGCCTGTTCCTCCGTAACAGGCGGATATTCCCGAATTACCCATACGCAGCGGTAGCTGTCGCCGAGGATATAATGGTCGGAAAAGAATTTGACCGTACCGGGCAGGATCATATCGAAGAAATCCTTCGTTCGGATCTCCTCGACCTGTGCCGGGGTCAACACCTTTGGTTTTCGTTTTAGCATGATTGGCCTTCTTTCTATGATTTTGTTTGTACGGCAATCACCAGCAGCCTACCATCCCTGCCGGAGCCATGGCAGGTGGACAAGGTAAGAAGCTGCTGACCGTATACCGGTACCACATCGGTGGTGAGCATGGCCTTGCATTGAAGATTAGATATCTGCGTATAAAAATCAGTGGAATCAGAAGCGTCGATAAAATCGTACCAATCGTCTGTTTTCTGCACATAAGCCACCGCAAATATCTTGTACCGCACACAGTCCTCCGCCGTTTCCCACTCAATGATGGGATACTCTGCGAGATGGTCCTTTTCGGTATACTGTTTCAGCGTCCCGAACATCGTTCCGTTTCCCATGTTGTGACCGTAGATGATAAGGTTGTCGCTGTTCATGCTGCATTGGTAATCCAAAAACGGAACGCCGGAGGAGCTGTATTCACCGTCGAAATTTTGCCTCAGATATTTCTGTGGGTCATTTGGCGTATGCATGACGGGATAATCGATCTCCGTGCCGGGGATGCAGAGCCAGCCGAGGAAATCGCTATTTTGTGCATAAAGCGGCGCAAGGTTGCGCCGCTGCTCCACTGGCTCAGCATCCACCGGTTCGACTTCTATGACCGTCTCATCCGTAGACTCAAGTTCATGTTCAATTGGCTGTTTTACAATCTGGGCGAGGACGTCGAAGTCTTCTTTCTCCTTCTGCCGGTTGGAGATCTCACGCCAGATCATGCACCCGGAAAGGATCACGGCTGCTGACAGCAGAAGAGCAAAGAGGAAGAAACTAATCTTCTTCAATTTCGTCATCTTCCACCTCGTAGAACTGTTCACCATCCACGTCAGGCATCTGCTCTCCGTTCATACTGGCCTCGAAGTAAATGGCAAGGAAGCGCTTGATGTCCGGTTTCCGCATTCGTCTGACTTCAAACCCCTGCTCCGAAATAATCTTTTCAATACGATTGGCAGCATCGAAGGTCTGCTTTTCTTT
>CANQXH010000037.1 GCA_947627745.1 uncultured Oscillospiraceae bacterium | reverse complement strand
CTGATGCAGCATCTCAACGGCCTGCTGAAACCCGACGAGGGCCAGATCCTCCTGGGGGGCCAGGATATCTGGTCGGACAAAAAATTCACCCGGGCGTGCCGCTTCCGGGTGGGACTGGTGTTCCAGTATCCGGAGTACCAGCTTTTTGAGGAGACCGTGTACGCGGATATCGCCTTCGGCCCCAAGAATATGGGCCTGGACGAAAACGAGGTGGACCGCCGGGTCCGGGAGGCTGCGGGCTTTGTGGGCATCACCGAGCAGCAGCTGAAGGCCTCGCCCTTTGACCTCTCCGGAGGCCAGAAGCGGCGGGCGGCTATTGCCGGCATCGTGGCCATGGAGCCGGAGCTGCTGATTCTGGACGAGCCCACCGCCGGTCTGGATCCCCGGGGCCGGGAGGAGATCCTGGACAATATCCAGGCCTACCGCCAGGCCAAAAACGCTACCATTATGATGGTGACCCACTCCATGAACGACGTGGCCCGCCTGGCGGACCGGCTGCTGGTCATGAGCGGCTCCCGTCTTGTGCTGGACGGCACCCCGGAGGAGATCTTCGCCAACGCCCAGTCCTTGGTGGATATGGGCCTGGATGTGCCGGAGGTCACCCGGGTATTCCTGGCCCTGGAAAAGATGGGCCTGAAATATCCGGGGGTCTATACCATGGAGCAGGCGGTCCGCGCCCTGACGCAGAGGAAGGGAGGCGACGGCCATGCTTAAAGACATCACCCTGGGCCAGTATTTCCCGGGCAATTCCGTGATCCACCGCTTAGACCCCAGAACCAAGCTGATCCTGCTGGTGGCCTATATCGCGGCGTTGTTCATTGCCTCCAATTTCCTGTCCTACGCGCTGACGCTGGGCTTTTTGGTCATCTGTATTGCCATTTCCGGGATCCAGCCCAAGGCCTTTTTCAAGGGATTGAAGCCTTTGATCTTCCTCATGTGCTTCACCGGCATCATGAACCTGTTTTTCTCCAGCGGGGAGACGCTGCTGGTCCATTTTTGGATCATCAACATCTATCTGGAGGGCCTGGTGCGGGCGGTCTTTATGATCCTGCGGCTCTTGGCCCTGATCTGCGCTACTTTTTTGCTCACCTACACCACCTCGCCCATTGCCCTGACGGACGCGCTGGAATCGCTGCTGCGTCCTCTGGGAAAAATCGGTCTGCCGGTCCATGAACTGGCCATGATCATGTGCATTGCCCTGCGGTTCATCCCCACGCTTTTGGAGGAGACGGACAAGATCATCTCCGCACAGAAGGCCCGTGGCGCGGATTTTGAGACCGGGAGCCTGATCCAGCGGGTGAAGGCCCTGATCCCCATTCTGGTGCCGCTGTTTATCAGCGCCTTCCGCCGGGCCGACGAGCTGGCCACCGCCATGGAGTGCCGCTGCTACCAGGGCGGGGAGGGCCGGACCAAACTAAAGCAGCTCCATTATGCGTCTCTGGACTATTGGGCCTTTGGCGTTTTGGCGCTGCTGCTGGCGGCGACCGTCACCCTGACCGTGTTCGGACTGTGAGGCGGCCATGCGGAACATTGCCTTGCTGCTGATCTATGAGGGCACCGCCTACCACGGTTGGCAGCGCCAGCAGGGGCTGCCCACAGTTCAGGAGACCCTGGAAAAGGCGGTGGCCATGGTCACGGGGACCCCTGCCCATGTCCGGGGCTGCGGCCGGACCGACGCCGGGGTACACGCCAAATGCTACCTGGCCAATTTCCACACGGGTTCCACCATTCCCGTGGAGCGGCTGCCCTACGCCCTGAACACCCACCTGCCGGCGGATATCGTGGTCACCCGGGCCTTTGAGGTCCACGAGGGCTTCAACGCCATCGGCTCCTGCGAAAAGAAGGAGTATACCTACCTGATTTATAATTCCCGGGTCCGGGACCCATTTTATGTAAACCGTGCTTGGTTCTACCCCCGGCATTTAGACGAGGAGGTGCTGTCCCAAGCGGCTCAGGAATTTGTGGGCACCCACGATTTCGCGGCGGTCCGCTCCGTGGGAACGGACGTCAAATCCACGGTGCGCACGGTGTACCACTATCAGGTGGAGCGCCGAGGGCAGCTGATCTATCTCCGGGTCTGCGCCAACGGTTTTCTCTACAATATGGCCCGGGCTATGGCGGGCACCGTGGTCTACGCGGCGGAGGGGAAGATCCGGCCCCATCAAATTGGAGAAATTTTAGCCCATGGGGACCGCACCGCCGCGGGTCCCACCGTCCCCGCCGGGGGGCTCTATATGACGAGGCTCTGGTATGACGACGGGGTCTGCCGGTTTTCCTGCGGGGAGCCCATGGGCCAGCCATAAAAAAGGATTCCCTTTTCTCCCCGTCTGTGGTATAATGAAGGGAGAAGCGTTTCCCTCAAAGGAGGAAAAAATATGCAGCCTAAAATGTGCAGCAAATGCAGAAAGAACATCGCTGTGGTTTTCGTCACCAAGGTGGAGAACGGCGTGACCATGAACGAGGGCTACTGCCTCAAGTGCGCCCGGAGTCTGGGGATCCCCCAGATCGACGCGGCGGTGAAGCAGATGGGCATTTCCGACGAGGACCTGGACACCCTCAGCGACGAGATGAGCAGTATGTTCGGTCAGAAGGAGGACCAGGAGGAGGACGACGACGTGGCCGAAAGCCAGACCGCCACATTCCCCCTGCTCAACCAGCTTTTCGGCGGCCCCGGCGGCAAGGAGCAGCCCGGCAAGCCGGTCCCTAGGAAGGATCCGCCGCCTCAGGAGGATTCCAAGCGCTCCAAGCGCCATAAATTTCTGGACACCTATTGTATGGATCTGACGGGGCGGGCCAAGGCCGGAAAGCTGGACCGAGTCATCGGCCGGGAGGTGGAGACCGAGCGGGTCATCCAGATCCTCAACCGCCGGCAGAAAAATAACCCCTGCCTCATCGGCGAGCCCGGCGTGGGCAAGACCGCCATCGCCGAGGGCCTGGCCCAGCGGATCGCCGCCGGGGACGTGCCCTACAAGCTGCGGGACAAGGAGGTTTTCCTTCTGGATCTGACCGCCCTGGTGGCGGGCACCCAGTTCCGGGGCCAGTTTGAGAGCCGGATGAAGAGCCTGATCGGGGAGATCAAGGAATGCGGCAACATCATCCTGGTCATTGACGAGGTCCACAATCTGGTGGGCGCCGGGGACGCCGAGGGCTCCATGAACGCCGCCAATATTTTGAAGCCCGTCCTCTCCCGGGGGGAGATCCAGGTCATCGGCGCCACGACCTTCAACGAGTACCGCCGGTATATCGAGAAGGACGCCGCCCTGGAGCGCCGGTTCCAGCCGGTCACCGTGGCGGAGCCCACCATTGAAGAGGCCTGCCAGATCATGCAGGGCATCGCCAAGAGCTACGCCGAGTTCCACGGCGTTTCCATCTCCCCGGAGATTGCCCGGCAGTGCGTCATTCTCTCCGAGCGGTATATCACCGACCGGTTTCTGCCGGACAAGGCCATCGACCTGCTGGACGAGGCCTGCTCCGATGTAAACCTCCGCTCCAAGGAGCTGTCCCAACTGGCGGAGCTGAAAAAAGAGCGGGACGACTACGAGCTGGAGCTGAAAATGCTCAACGAGGACACCCAGAACCAGCAGTACGAGCGGCTGGCCACCGTCCGCAGCCGGCTCTACCAGCTTTCCGATCAGATCGAAAAGCTGTCCCAGGTGCCGCCGCCCCCGGTGACCATGGAGAACCTGGCCCGGATTATCGAGCTGTGGACGAAAATTCCCGCCAGCAAGATCAAGGCCCAGGAATATGAGCAGCTCCAGGGCCTGGCCGACCGCTTAAAGGAGCATATCGTCGGCCAGGATCAGGCGGTGGAGGCGGTGGCTCGGGCCATTCGCCGGAACCGGGTGGGCATTTCTCCCAAGAAAAAGCCGGTGTCCTTCATTTTTGTGGGCCCCACCGGCGTGGGCAAGACCGAGCTGGTAAAGTGCCTGGCCAGCGACCTGTTTGACTCCGTGGATTCCCTGATCCGGCTGGATATGTCGGAATATATGGAAAAGCACACCGTCTCCAAGCTCATCGGCTCTCCGCCGGGCTATGTGGGTTATGACGAGGCCGGGCAGCTTACGGAGAAGATCCGCCGCCGGCCTTACAGCGTGGTGCTTTTTGACGAGATCGAGAAGGCCCATCCCGACGTGCTGAACATTCTTTTGCAGGTGCTGGACGACGGGCGGATCACCGACGCCCAGGGCCGGGTGGTGAACTTTGAGAACACTATCATCGTCATGACCTCCAACGCCGGCTCTGAGGGCAGGGTAGGGGGCCTGGGCTTTGGCCGGACCGACCGGGAGCAGACCCAGGAGAAGACCATGCAGGCCCTGCGGGACTTCCTCCGGCCGGAATTTCTGAACCGGGTGGACGAGATCGTGACTTTCAACCATCTGTCGGAGGAGCATTTCCTGGGCATCGCCGGCATCATGCTTCGGGAGCTGAAAGAGAGCCTGGAGAGTCGGGGCCTGGAGCTGACGTGGGATGATTCTGTCCCCGCCGCCTTGGTGAAGAAGGCCTACTCCGTCACCTACGGCGCCCGGAATCTGCGGCGGACCATCCAGCGGGAGCTGGAGGACCCCATCTCCCAGAAGATTATCGACTCCTTCCAGTCGCCCATCCAGGCAATTACCGCCAAGGCAGAAAACGGCGAGATCACCATCACGGCGGAGTAAAAGACCAAAAAATAAAGGGCTTTCGAGGTCAAGCGCGACTTCGGAAGCCCTTTTTATTGGAATGTGCGGGAAGATGGAAAAAGCGGCTGGGCGCTGCCAAGCGTCTTTATGCCTTTGGCCGATAGGTTATGGCAAGATATTTGCTTGCCCACCGATCGTCCCAGGCGCCGTATTCGGTGATCCGGCCGCCGTGGTGAAGATCTTCCGCGATCTCCAGGATCACATCCTTTAATTCCAGCGAATCCATGAATTTTGGCGGAATGGCGTCCAAGCCAAGAGCGGCGCCGAGAATGTTTCCCGTCACCGCGCCGGTGGAGTCGCTGTCGCCGTCGTGGTTCACGGCGGCGATAATGCCCCGCTCAAAGTCATCCGCGTATTTCAGCGCGCAGTACACGGCAATCGCCAGGGTCTCCTCCGCCACCCAGCCTTCTCCCAGCTGCCGGATTGCGTCCAGGTCGTCAAGGTTTTCCGCCGAAAGATCGATGGCTTTCTGAATAAGCGCCAAAAGCGCGTCCATATGCTCCGCCGCTGGAAAGAGCGCCGGCATGGCGCCCATGGCGTCCTTAACGGCGCACAGGATGCTGTCGCCGTTTTCGGCAATTCTTAAAATAATATGCGTGAGCATGGCTGCCGGGATATACCCAAGCTCGTGTCCGTGGGTCAGCGCCGCGGCAGCCGCCCCGATCCGGTCGATTTCTTCCGGCTTGTGCCGTGTATCGCAAAAATATAGACCCACCGGCGCGACCCGCATGATCCCGCCGCAGCCCTTGCTGTGATTCAGCGGTTTTTCCATGGTTCCGTTCCCACCGTGCCCCAGGGCGGACATGCAGGTGATTCCCGGCGCTCTGCAGCTGAACATCTCCGGGAGATTGACAAGCCAGGAATAGTGGGCGTCCTCCGGCAGCGGATACGATTCGGTCTGCGTCCGATACCAATCTCGGTAGCTGTAAGCGATATGGCCGGCATAGTCGCCATTGATGCCCCGGGTCATCCCCCTGGTGGTCCCCAGTAAAAGCCCGGTGGCGGTGAAAAGCGTCATCTGCGTATCGTCGGATATTTCCGCGACGCCGTGATGCAATTCATATTCCGTGATGCCGTTTTCGCCATACTTTTGAAATATGGATGAAGCGGGCAAAAACTCGACCGCGTATCCAAGGGCGTCTCCGGCCGCGCCGCCCATCAGGCATCCTTTGAATTTTTTGACGTCACGCATGGTCATGCTCCTCTCTGTATCACCGGTTCAGGAACCAGTCCTCCACAATGTCCCGGTGGGTGATCACAATGTCCAGCGCCCTTGCCTCCTCCCGGGTAAAAAAGGCCAGCTGCCTGGACTCCCGGCTGATGGCAAGCTTGGGCTCCGCCTCCAACTCCAAGCCGAAGGCCACCACAACCATCCGCCAAACGCTGCCGTCCCGATAGGCGGCGATCCGCCCCGGCTCGCCGTAGACCTTCAACCGCTTTAGACTCTGGGGCCGCACCCGCAGGCCCAGCTCCTCGTAGAGCTCCCGGATCATGGCCTCCTCCTCGGTCTCATGGGCCTTGACGCCGCCACCGGGCAGGCCCCAAGCGCCGCAGTCCCACCGCTTTTCCAGCAGAACGCGGCCATCCCAGGTGATGATCGCGTTGGCCCCCAGATGGGCGCCCCGGGTGGGCTTGGGCGCGTTGGGATCCCCCCGATAGAATTGAACGATCTGCATCATCGCGCCTCCTTTGGCAGGGCAAGGGTTTTCTATCATTATAGGCTCTGGAGGCGGCGTTGTCAAACCGAAAATTCCTGGGGCACCGGTTTGGTGACGCCGGTGCGGCGCTCCCGACTCAATCCGCCGGCCATATGACCGGCGGCGTCCCCGGTAAACTGGGCCCGGCGGATGATATCCTCCCCGTACCGGTCCCGGAGGGCGTCGATGGCCTCGTCCAGCCGCAGCCGCTTCTCCTGCTGGGCAGGGGAGAGGCCGGAAAAGAAATCGTACTGCTGGTAGGGTTCGTCGGACAGCCGGGTGACCTGCACCCCCAGCTGCCGCAGAGGGGTGAAAGTGTCCCAGGCCTCGTCGAACACCTGACAGGCGGCCCGGTAGAGGGCCTGGGTGCCGTTGGTGGCGCTTTCCATTTGTGCCTGATGGGAAAAGTGACCGAAATCCGCCGTCCGCAGGTGGACGGCGATGCACCGCCCGTTTTTTCCGTCCCGGCGCAGGCGCATGGCCACGGTCTCACACAGGCTCAGCAGCACCCGGTGGGCCTCCTCCCGGGTCGTCACATCCCGGGGCGTGGTGACGGAGTTGCCATAGCCCTTGTTTTCCGGGGCAACGGGGGTCAGGGACTCCGCCCCCCGGCCGTTGGCAAAGTGCCAGAGGGTCTCTCCCGGCTTGCCCAGATGGCGGCGCAGCAGTCCGGGGTCGGCGGCCGCCAGGTCTCCAATGGTCCGAATACCGATCCTTTGGAGCTTCCGCTCCGTGGCGCCGCCCACCAAAAACAGCTTCCGTACCTCCAACGGCCAGAATTTTTCCGGGATCTCCTCGGGGAACAGGGTGTGGACCCGGTTGGGCTTTTCAAAATCCCCGGCAATTTTTGCCAGCAGCTTGTTGGAGGAGACGCCCACGTTCACGGTAAAGCCCAGCTCCTCCCATACCCGGCGGCGCAGGATCTCCGCCGCCGTCCGGGGTGGCCCGAAGAGCCGCTGGGTGCCGGTCATGTCCACCCACGCCTCGTCGATGGAGTACTGCTCTACCACCGGCGAAAACGTCCGCAGCAGGGCGACAAAATGCCGGGAAACCTGGACGTACAGATGATAGTCCGGCGGAACCACCTTCAAATGGGGGCACTTTTCCAGGGCCTTGAACAGAGGCTCCCCGGTCTGAATGCCGCATTTTTTCGCCGGGACGCTTTTGGCCAGAATAATGCTGTGGCGGGAGGCCTTTTCTCCCGCCACCACCGATGGGATTTCCCGCAGATCCTCCTTTTCACCCAGGATCTTCACCCGATAGGCGGCGGTCCAGCTTAAAAACGCCGAGTTGGCGTCCACATGAAAAATGACCCGCTCCATTTTTTCCTCCTAGCAGATCCACCGGATCAGCTGCCAGGCGTGGGAACGGATGAGATAGCGCAGCTCAAAGAGCTGCTCCCGCCCCTCCTGGAAGGCCCGGCAGAGAAAGATTTGGGCCTCAATGCCCACATACTGCACCGGCTTGACGCTGACGATCTCCTGAATATCCACCCGCCGCAGATTGTGCTGCCCATCCTCCAGCTGGAGCCGGAGGGGGCGGAGGGTCCCGTCGGCGGCGCACAGGCAGATCACATCCACGGGGCAAACGGCACTGTCCATGCTCTTCGCCTCCTGACGGAAACATTATAGCACATTTGTTCGATGACGTCAAGGAGAAAATTTTGGTTGTCCTCCGGGCGCCGATCTGCTATAATAGAAAGAACAAATCGCGCGAAGAGAAAGAAGGCGCCGCCATGCTGAAATATCCCTGCCTGGTGCTGGACTACGACGATACGGTGGTCCAGAGCGAGGCCACGGTCAACTATCCCTATTTCTGCTATATTTTGGACCGGTTCCGCCCCGGGGCGTCTATCACCCTGGCGGAATACACCCAGGGCTGCTTTTCCCCGGGATTTTCCGGAATGTGCCGGGAGCGGTTCGGCTTTACCGACGAGGAGCTGGCTGAGGAATTTCGGGGCTGGCAGGAATATGTCCGCACCCATATGCCGGAGCCCTTTCCCGGGATCGACCGGGTCATCCGGCGGCAGAAGGAGGCGGGGGGACTGGTGTGCGTGGTGTCCCACTCCTCCAGCGACAATATCCTCCGGCTCTATCAGAGCAGCTTTGGGATTACCCCCGACGCCGTCTATGGCTGGGACGTTCCGCCGGAGCAGCGGAAGCCCAGCCCCTTCCCGCTGAAAGACATCATGCGGCGCTTTACGCTGCCCCCGGAGGCGCTGCTGGTGGTGGACGATCTGCTGCCCGGCTGGCAGATGGCCCGGGCCGCCGGGGTGGAGATCGCCTTCGCCGCCTGGGGCCGGCTGGACTGCCCGGAAATTCTCCGGCAGATGGAAGGAGCCTGCGATTTTTCCTTCCGCAGCCCGGAGGCGCTGGAAAAATTTCTGTTTGACGGCCTTGACAGTTATGGTATAATACAAAATAGCTAGGCAAACACAAAGGGGGTGCCGCGGACGGAAAAGCAACGCGTCAAGGTCATGGCCCGGAACCGGGAGGCCTACCACGAATATTTTGTGGAGGAGGAGCTGGAGGCGGGCATCGAGCTGTGCGGCACCGAGGTCAAGTCCATCCGCCAGGGGGCGCTGAACCTGAAGGACGCCTGGTGCGGCGTGAAAAACGGGGAAATGCTGGTCAACCAGATGCACATCTCCCCCTATGAGCAGGGGAACATCTTCAACCGGGACCCCACCCGTCCCCGCCGTCTGCTGCTCCACAAACGGGAGATTATGCGGCTCTACGGCAAGGTCAAGCAGGAGGGCTACGCCCTGATCCCTCTGTCGGTGTACTTCAAGGGCAGCCGGGTGAAGGTCAACCTAGGGCTGTGTAAGGGCAAAAAACTCTATGACAAAAGACAGGCCGCCGCGGAAAAGGACGCCCAGCGTCAGATCCAGCGGGCCATGAAGGAGCGATATTGATATGAATCCCACATTCACCATCACCATGGAAAACGGCGGCGTCATCGCGGGCGAGCTGTATCCGGACAAGGCGCCCCAGAGCGTTTACAATTTCATCTCTCTGGCCAATAAGGGCTTTTATAACGGCCTGATTTTCCATCGGGTGATCCCCGGCTTCATGATCCAGGGCGGCTGCCCCGAGGGCACCGGCATGGGCGGCCCGGGGTACTGCATCAAGGGCGAATTTTTCTACAACGGGGTCAAAAACGACCTGCGGCACAAGCGGGGCGTGCTGTCCATGGCCCGGAGCCAGTCCATGAACTCGGCGGGGAGCCAGTTCTTCATCATGCACGACGACGCCAAGCACTTGGACGGCCAGTATGCCGCCTTCGGCAAGGTGACCGGCGGCATGGAGGTGGTGGACGCCATTGCCTCGGTTCGGACGGACCGCTCCGACCGTCCTCTGGAGCCACAGAAAATCGCTTCCATTACCGTGGATACCCACGGTGAAGACTATCCCGAGCCCAACAAGCTGCCGGATCCCTACGGCCGCTTTTGAGGAATAGGGGGGCGTACTGGTTTCGACGGGGGTAGGAAGGCCGGAATAGCGGGCCGTGGCGCCTGGCCACGATAAAACGGGCAATTTTTTAAATTTAACTGACAACAATACTGTTGCAGTGGCTGCCTGATTAGGCTGGCCCATCCGCCCCGGAAGGTCCACGAGCCGGGAACGGGTGTGATCTTAGTGGAGCCCGTGCGTATGGTAAGCTTTGCCCATACCACGCATCATGAAGCTACCGATTCCCGTAGGGTGTTTGTTCCCGCCGGGAAAAGGGAATGTAAATAACAAACTGCGCCCGGAGAGGTTCCCTCCGACTTGCTTTCGGACAGGGGTCCGATTCCCCTCGCCTCCACCATCAAAAGGGTACGAAAAAGACGTACCCCGCAAAAAGCCCGATTTTGTCGGGCTTTTTTGCTGCCCCAAGGCCGTTTTGCAAGGTTTCGAATTCGTAGATGAAAAAACGGCTTTTTCCATTTGAAGATAGATACAAACCCAAGTAATAACTGAATTCAGAACAGGTACGGCAGATAGAACAGATATGTCGGTGTCGGCGAGGATACTCGCAGACAGTTCAACGGATATAACACGGTCAATGATCGCTTGTTTTTCTTCTTGTGTGTAAGTTCTCATATTTCCTACTCCTTTCAGCATCTACACCATTAATATTATGAATTATTCGAAAAAACTTAGTAATGTATTGAAAGGAGTGTAGAAATATGGTACAATTGCAAGGTAGCTTGCTCTGAAAGGAGAAGTCAAAATGAGAAATAGAATTGATTTTGAAAATGATCCACTTGTTTTGAATGCGATTCAAAGAAATTTGATCGAAATTCATGGTGATAGGATAACATACAATATTCACCAAAAGAAAACATATAACTGGGCCGATCCGGAAGAATGGGTTAGAGCAAGAACTCTTGCTTTTTTGGTATTAGAAAAAGCATATACTCCTCGCAGTATCCGAACTGAGGTTGTAGTTCCACGCAGAACTCCCGAGGATTTTGCGGATATTGTTGTATATGCAGATGAACGCTGTCAAAATCCGTATCTTGTTATTGAGAATAAAAAAGAGCAATTATCTCCAAGAGAACGAAATCAAGCGATTGAGCAATTATTTGGAAATGCAAATTCGCTCAGAGTGCCTATCGCATTATTTGATAGTTTTGGTGAATCTCTATTTTTTGATGTGGCTAACTATCCACCAACTGAAAGAAGCGAAAATGTTAAAGGCACACGGGACGCTGTTCCGGTTCAATATGGACAGATTCCCGAGTACGCCTATGTCGCAGGTCCTGGAAACAACGATATACGCGCAGCAACAGCTTATCAATTAGAGTCTAAAGTAAAGCGAGCCCACTCTATAATTTGGGCAGGTGGTAAACGAGATCCACTTCTTGCTTTTGACGAGTGGAGCAAATTAATGCTCGCTAAAGTTGAAGATGAAAGGCATACACCTAATGATACTCCAAGAAAGTTCCAAGTTGGAACAAACGAGACTTATGTGGCTGTTGCGACAAGAGTTCATGAGTTATTTAAACAAGCTTGCTTAGCTGATCCTACGATTTTCCCTGAACAAATTACAATCAATTTGTCAGACAAGAAAATTGTTGAAGTTGTAAAAGTACTACAAGACATATGTATAACGGACACGTCTGTCGATAATATTGGCACGGCATTTGAAATCTTCTTTGGTTCTATTTTTAGAGGTGAGTTGGGACAATATTTTACTATGCGACCACTCTCAAGATTCACTGTCGCTATGTTAGACATTCAACACGATCATTATGTTATTGATCCCACGTGCGGAAGCGGTGGATTCCTTTTGGAAGTGCTTTTGCAAGTGTGGAATAGATTGGACAAGGATTATGCTGGAAGACGTGAACTTGAGCGAATAAAAACAGATTTTGCACTTAACCAAGTTTATGGTATCGAAATACACGAAATACTCGCTCGAATTTGCAAGATTAATCTTTTACTACACCATGATGGACATACAAATATCGAAGGTGATAGGAGCTGCCTTGATACCGAGTTCACAAAAGAAAGGTTAAGGCTTGGGGAAGAAAACTTCCATGTAGTAGTAGGAAATCCGCCCTTTGGTGATACAATCAAAGAAGGAGATGAAGATCAGCTCGGAAAAAGTTCTCTTGAAGACTTTGAAATATCAGCTGGCCGAGTCCAGATTCCCTCTGAACATATCATTGTCGAAAAGTCCATTAAAATGCTTAAAAAAGATGGCCGCTTAGGACTCATATTGCCAGATGGCGTATTTAACAATCAAGGCGAACAATCCAATTGTCCTCAACTTAGAAATTATTTGGTAAAACATGGCAGGATATTAGCCATTGTTTCATTGCCAGACTATGCTTTCAGAAAATCCGGCGCGCAAAATAAAACGTCTATTTTGTTTTTCAAAAAGTTTAATTACGACCAACAAACTTCTTTTGAAAGAGTATATCAGTCGGAGCTTGCAGAAGGTAGGACAGAAGAACAGGCAATACTTGCCGCTCTTTCCGCTAATAGTTACAAAGTATTTATGGCTGAGGCTAATTATGTCGGTTATTCTTCTACTGGCGTACTGATGGAGAAAAACGATTTATACAGAGGCTCTGCTGGTGGACATCTTTCTGATGACCAAACTGGGACAATTCTTGGTGAATATAGGCGTTTTTGCGCAGATCCCGACAACTATGTCCCTGCAATCAATGATTGTGCTGGATTGGATATTTGCAGTGTTTGGACTGCACACGAAAGCCATAGATTAGATCCAAAGTACCATTTATTTAAGGTGCAGGAACAACAAATATTACCCGATGGGTGGATTAGCAAAAAAATATCACAACTAATGCGTAGACGAGAGTCTATTGTTCGTCCGCAGGAATCACCTGAAACACCTGTAATTGTGATGACACTTTCACAAACTGGTGACATTCGTTCTCGTGAAGCAGGCAAAGGTAAAAATCCTCCTGAATGGTTAGGAATGTATTTTGAAGATAGCCCATCAACATGGTATGAAGCACAACAAGGCAACTTGGTGTATTCGTCAATAGATTTATGGAAAGGCTGTATATCGGTTGTTCCCGAACAGTTTAATGGTGCCCTTGTTACAAAAGAGTTCCCAATATATGAAATGTTGACCGATGAAATCGATCCGGAATTTCTTGCTGTTTTGTTAAGAAGCAGATATTATCAACGAGCATTCCGCGCAATTACAACAGGACATAGTAATCGAAGAAGAACCCAAACAAGTGATTTTGAATCTATTGAAGTTTGTTTCCCTCCTGATAAAGAGATTCAAAGAAGCCTAATAGCGGATGTTTTAGAAGCCAAAGAAAATCAAAAACATGCGACCGAATCAATAAGTACAGCAATGCTTCGTTTTAGCGATATCATAGACGGACGCGGCGACGAGGTATTTGAAACGATCTTCGATGAGGGGGTTGAAGAAGAATAGGCATCATATTGTGAGAGTTTGAATTCATACGCCAAAACGGCAAATATGTCTTTCTCGTGTCCACCATACTTGACAAGTTTCAGATGAAGGGGTCCCTTTCGGGGACGATTGAATTAATTTGGCGGAAGCGAGGGGTCGGTATGATCTTCTCCTTGGGCAGGCAGTGAATAAACTTTCAAATTACCGGCAGTTCAATAGACCGGAGCGGCGGGGTCAGTCCCGCCGCTCGTTTTCGTTTTCGTACCGCTCCCGGAACCGGGCGGAGAAAGCCGGTTCCTCGCCTGCGGCGTAGAGATGGGAGATGTCCCCAAAGGCGCTCATGCGGAAATAGGCCAGGCCCTTCCGCCGCTCCTCCGTCACCAGGGTGGTCACCGACGAGGGAGCGGCGCAGAGCCCATGCCACAGCGGCATGGGGGAGATGTTCAGCAGATGGCTCAGCAGCACGCACTCTACGCCAAAATGGCAGAAAAAGGCCAGGGTATCCCCATTTCCCGCCTCCGTTCGGTACAGCCGCCCCGCACGGACATAGCCGTTTTCCGCCAGCACCTGGTCCAGGCCCTGGCAGACCCAGTCGTAGGCCTGTTTTACCTTTCCCGCCTCCATGGCCGGGTGGCGGTACCACCGGTCCGGCAGGAAAAAGTCCGGCTCCGCCGTCCAATCTTGGGGGAGCCAGTCCCAGGGCACCATGTCCCGGTCCGGGGCGTCGGGGCGGCGGATGGGGGCCTGAAATTCCCGGAGCCAGGGCCGAATTTCCGCTTCCAGATTCAATTTCTCCAGGGTGGGTGCGGCGGTATCCCGGGCCCGGCCCAATGGAGACGAATAAAATTTCCGAATTTCCAAAGTGGAAAGCCGGGACGCCAGGAGCCGGGCCTCCCGGAAGCCCTTGGGTGTCAGAGAATCCCGGGCATAGTCCGGGTCGGCATGGCGGATCAGCAGCAGTTTCATAGGGGCCTCCCAATTTTTTGTCTATTATATCAGACCCTTTGCAACTTTGCAAGGGATGGGCAAAAAAGAGGGCAAGGGACGCCTCCGGCGCTACTTTTCTCCCGGGAGAAATGAAAAAATACTTGTATATTTCCCAAAAATGTGATACGATATCACTTAGACGGCGCAGTATCCTAGTCGAAGCGGCCGGTTCCCAAGAAGGGCCTAAAAATCCTTTGAAGGGCATATCGATGAAGTCCCTGGTGTTTGCTTTTTGCGCCCAGCTTAGGGTGGATGCTGGGGGTTAAGGATTCCGGGCGCACCCCAATGGCATGGGGTATCCGACCCGGTTTCCGTGGAGACCTTTTCTTGTGCGACGGCGGAAGAGCCCCTGTTGGACCCGTCCGCGTACGAACTAGGTATGAACCTGCAAGGCGGTGCACAGAATCGTGTGCTGCGTGCAGAGTAGCCTGCCTTGCGTGGGTATGCGGGGAAAGGGGACAGGCGGAACGTTTCATGGCCATGGGATTTCCGCTATTGCTCCTGGAAACCATGCCTGCAAAAGAGGCTAAGAATCGGATCGCTTCGCAGTGGAAAACACCTAGGCTGTCCTAACCGGGCGGGCAGGGGATTGCAGTACGGACTCAGTGGCAATCGGGTAGTCAGAATCGGCAACGCCTGAACGGACGGATCAAACGGAAACGGCCCGCACGGCAACGGCGGGTACCGTCCGGGGAAAACCAACCCGACCTAAGCCGTAAGATTTATCCTGCCTGCCGCCGTCTTACTTAAAAATAAGGAGCGTTTCTTCCAAGTGGCTAAATCCGACCCGGACGCGGGAAAAAAAGAGCGCAATAAGACGATCCGTTGGGTCGTCACCATTTTCCTGGTCACGCTTCTTGTCTCCGCGGTGATCTCCCTGATCTCCGAGGAGCTTTTGGACGGAAGCGGTATTTTCGCCGCCTTTCTGATCCTGTTCGCGATTGTCTTTGTGGGCATTGTCTTTGATGTCGTGGGCGTGGCCGTTACCTCCGCCGATGAGCGGCCCTTCCACTCCATGGCCGCCAGAAAGGTCCCCGGGGCCCAGGAGGCCATCCGGCTTCTGCGCAACGCCGAGCGGGTCAGCTCCATCTGCAACGACGTGGTGGGGGATATCTGCGGGGTGGTATCCGGCGCGGCTTCGGCGGTGATCGCGTCCCAACTGATCCAAAATTTTTCCTTCAGCTGGCCCCGGGCGGCAGGCCTTTTTATGTCCGCACTGGTGGCGGGTGTGACGGTGGGGGGCAAGGCCGTGGGCAAGACCCTTGCCATCGGCTCCGCGACCCAGATCGTCCACCTGGTGGGGCGACTGATCCACTGGTTCCGCACCTTGCCGGACCTGTTCCGGAAGGCAAAAAAGAAAAGTTAGGAAGATTATGCCGTGAGCATATTGGAAAATATTCAGGGCCATCAGGACCTGCTGTGCCTGAACAATCAGGAGAGGCTCATTCTGTGCCGGGAGATTCGGGAATTTTTGGTCAGGAACGTCTCTCAAACTGGGGGCCATCTGGCCTCCAATTTAGGCGTGGTGGAGTTGACGGTGGCTTTGGAGACGGTATTTGATACCGCCGTTGACCGCCTGGTATTTGACGTGGGTCATCAGTCTTATGTTCATAAGCTGCTGACCGGCCGCCAGGCGGATTTTAAGCGCCTGCGCCGGTTCGGCGGCATGGCGGGCTTTCCAAAGCCGGAGGAGAGCGATACCGACGCCTTTGTGGCGGGCCACGCCTCCAGCGCGGTGTCCGTGGCTTTGGGAATGGCCCGGGCAAGGACGCTGATGGGGGAGACCTACCATGTGGCCGCCGTCCTGGGGGACGGGGCCGCCACCGGGGGCTTGGCTTTCGAGGGCCTCAGCGATACCGCCGTCAGCGGAGAGCCCATGGTCATCATCCTCAACGACAATGAGATGTCCATCGACAAAAATGTGGGGGGCCTTGCCAAGCACCTGGCCCATCTGCGCACCGACCAGCGGTATCTGGACATCAAGCAGTGGTACAAGCGGGCGCTGCTGAAAATTCCCGGCGGCGCCGCCCTCTATCGGTTTTCCCACAATCTGAAAAGCTGGCTCAAGCGCTCCCTGATCCCCTCCACCATCTTTGACGAGATGGGCCTGACCTATTTGGGCCCGGTGGATGGTCACGATCTGCCCGCGCTCATCGCCCTGCTGCAATACGCGAAGAACGCGGAAAAGCCGGTGGTGGTCCATGTGCTGACCCAGAAGGGCCGGGGCTACGCCCCGGCGGAGCAGGACCCTGCCAAGTTCCACGGCGTGGGGACCTTTGACCCCGTCACCGGCGAGGTACCGGAAAAGACCGGCGAGACCTATTCCAAGCGGTTTGGGGATGTTCTGTGCCGCCTGGCGGAGGAGGACCGGCGGGTCTGCGCTATTACCGCCGCCATGCCCGGCGGGACCGGACTGCTGCCCTTCAAGGAGCGGTTTCCAAACCGCCTGTTCGACGTGGGCATTGCCGAGGGCCACGCCGTTACCATGGCCGGGGGCCTTGCCAAGCAGGGCATGATCCCCGTGGCGGCCATCTATTCCACCTTCCTTCAGCGGTCCTACGATATGATCCTCCAGGACGTGGCCATGCTGGGCCTCCATGTGGTGCTGGCGGTGGACCGGGCCGGGCTGGTGGGAGAGGATGGGGCCACCCATCAAGGCACCTTCGACGTGGGATTTCTCCGCCAAGCCCCGGGATTGACCCTATTGGCTCCCGGAAGCCTGCTGGAATTGGAACAAATGCTGACCTGGGCGGTCAAGGAGCAGTCCGGCCCTGTGGCCATTCGCTATCCCCGGGGCGGAGAAGGGTCCTACCGGGACTCCGCCTGGGGCAGGGGGCGGGTCTGCCGCCACAGGATTGGCGGGGACGCCGCGATTTTGACCTACGGATGCCGGATGCTGGACAACGCCCTGGCGGCGGCGGATCGCCTAGCCGGGGAGGGGATCCAGTTAACGGTGCTGCGGCTGCTGGAGCTGTCTCCGCTGCCGTCGGAGGAGGTCCGTGCCCTGCTGCCCGATGGGCCCCTGATCATCGCGGAGGAGGCCTGCGCCGGCTCCGGGATCAAGGAAGCTCTTGCCTGGGAGCTGGAGAGACTGGGATTCGGCGGGACCGTTTTGGGCCTGGATCTGGGCCACCGGTTCATCCCCCATGGGGACCTTCCGTCCCTTTACGGGATGTGCGACTTGGATGAAGAATCCCTTGCCGCCGCCGTGAGAAAGGCGGTGGGCCGTGAAGATTAAGAAGCGCTTAGACGTGCTGCTGACGGAGCGGGGATTCGCGGAAAACCGCACCAAAGCCCAGGCTGTCATCATGAGCGGCCAGGTCTACGTCAACGGGCAGAAGGCCGATAAGCCGGGGGCTTCCTTTGAGGAGACGGCGGCTCTGGAGGTGCGGGGGGAGACCTGTCCCTATGTCAGCCGGGGCGGCTATAAGCTGGAAAAGGCCCTGGATACCTTCGGCATTGACCCGCAGGGCTATGTGTGCAGCGATTCCGGCGCCTCCACCGGAGGATTTACCGACTGCCTATTACAGCGGGGCGCCAAAAAGGTCTTCGCCATCGACGTGGGCTACGGGCAGCTGGACTACCGACTCCGGTCGGATCCCCGGGTGGTGGTGATGGAGCGCACCAATATCCGCTACGTCACCCCGGAGAGAATCGGGGAGCAGCTGGATTTGTCGGTGGTGGATGTGAGCTTTATCTCCTTGAAGCTGGTGCTTCCGGTCATTGACCGGCTTCTGAAGGAAACCGGCCAGGTGGTCTGCCTGATCAAGCCCCAGTTTGAGGCGGGGCGGGAAAAGGTGGGCAAAAAAGGCGTGGTCCGGGAAAAGGGCACCCATTTGGAGGTGCTGCGGGATTTTTTGACCATGGCCCAGGCCCTTGGATTTACCGTGCTGGGGCTGACCTATTCCCCGGTCAAGGGGCCGGAGGGAAATATCGAGTTTTTGGCGCACTTAAGCAAGCTGCCGGGGGAGAAAACCTGCCCGGAGCCTGCCCAGGTGGTGGAGGATGCCCATGAGGCGTTGAAGGGGTGAAATTGTTGAAAAAGGTGGTCATGACCCCCAATCCCTACCGGGACAAGAGCTTTTCCACCGTCCGGGCGGCTGTGGAGATTCTCAGAGCCGCCGGGGTGGAGGTGAAGCTCTGCCTGCCCTTCGAGGTGGACCGGAGTTACAGCATGCCCAAGGATCTGCGCTTTTCCCGGCTGGACCGGGAGCTGCCGGAGGCGGACGCGGTGATCTGCTTCGGCGGGGACGGGACGATCCTGCACATGGCAAAGGCGGCGACCCGCTGCGGAAAGCCGGTGCTGGGCGTGAACATCGGAACCATGGGCTTCATGGCGGAGCTGGAAAGTACCGAGCTGGATCAACTGCCCCGGCTCACCACCGGGGACTTTACGCTGGACAGCCGGATGATGCTGGACGTTTCCGTTCAGCGGGGCCGAGACATTCTCTTTCACGATATCTGCCTCAACGACGCGGTGGTGACCAAGGGCGCGGTGGCCCGGATCATTCAGCTGGCGGTAAAGTGCGACGGGGTGGAGTGCCTGGAATTTGGCGGGGATGGGCTGATCATTGCCACGCCCACCGGCTCCACGGCTTACAGCCTCTCCGCCGGGGGTCCCATTGTGGAGCCGGAGGCCGCCAACATTCTGATCACCCCCATCTGCGCCCACGACGTGGGCAGCCGCTGCGTTGTGGCCTCGGATCAGCGGGTGGTGACGGTGAGCCTGGGGAAGAACGCCCGCCGGAACGCCTTTTTATCCGTGGACGGAGGCAAGGCCCTGCGTTTGGAGGCGGGAGACGTGGCCACGGTGCGCAAGTCGCAGCTGGTGACCAAACTGATCCGTCTGAAAAGCCGGAGCTTTTACGATGTGCTGAATATGAAATTTAAATAATCCAACAGATATAGGGAGGATCAACATGAAGAACCAACGTCAGGCCAAGATCCTGGAATTGATCACCACCCGCCAGGTGGAGACCCAGGAGCAGCTCCTCGCCCTTTTGGAGGCGGAGGGGATCCATACCACCCAGGCCACCATTTCCCGGGACGTGAAGGAGCTGCGCATCGTCAAGGAGCTGACCGGCCTGGGCACCTACCGCTATACCACGGCGGACAACGCTGTGACCGGCAATTTTTCGACTCGGCTCCACACCATTTTCCGGGAGAGCGTTACATCTCTGGACTATGCCCAGAATATCGTCGTCATCCGCACCCTGCCGGGCCTGGCCTCCGCCGCCGGTTCCGCTCTGGACGCCATGAGCCTCAGCGCGGTAGTGGGCACCCTGGCCGGGGACGACACGCTGATCGTGATCATGCGGGACAGCAATACCGCCGCCTCCTTCTGCGGCGAGATCAAAAATCTGCTGAACTGATGGGAAAGGAGCGCCGGGATGCTGAGTCTTCTGCATATTGAAAATATCGCGGTGGTGGAACGGGCGGAGATCGCCTTTCACCCCGGTTTCAACGTGCTGACCGGCGAAACCGGCGCAGGCAAATCCATTGTGATCGACGCCATCTCCGCCATTCTGGGCCGCCGGGCCTATCGGGACATGATCCGCACCGGGGAGAGCCGGGCCAGCGTTCGGGCAATTTTTACCCAGGTGCCGGAGCTAGACTGGTTTCAGGAGAACGGGGTGCCCTATGACCCGGAGACGGTGATCCAGCGGGAGATCTACCTGGACGGACGGAACGTGTGCCGGGTCAACGGCAGCCTGGTGACGGTGTCCATCCTCCACTCACTGGGAATCCAGCTGATCAATATTCATGGGCAGCACGACGCCGCCACCCTTTTTGACGAGGAAAACCATCTGCAATATCTGGACGCCTACGCTGAAAACCAGGCTCTGCGCCAGGACTATGGGGAAAAATACGCCGCCCTGGCCGCTCTGCGGAAGAAAATCGACAGCCTGACCATGGACGAGGGGGAGAAGCTCCGGCGGATGGAGTCCCTGCAATACCAGATCCAGGAGATCACCCGGGCCAACCTGACCGCGGGGGAGGACGAGGCTTTAGAGGAGCGGCGCAAGATCCTGCAAAACGCGGAAAAACTGAGCAGCGGGATGGATGCCGCAGTAGAGTGCCTCTACGGCGGGGAGGATACGGACGGCGCCGCCGGACTGCTTTCGGAGGCGGAGCGGGAGCTGAGCCGCCTGGCCCGGTTTGGGGAGCCCTTCGCCACCCTGCATCGGCAGGTGGCGGACCTCAAATATCAGGTGCAGGACGCCGCCGAGGAGGCCCGCGCCGCTCGGGACGATCTGAGCTACTCCGCCGAAGAGCTGGAAAATATCGAAAGCCGCCTGGATGTAATCCACCGCCTTCGCAGAAAGTACGGCTCCTCTTGTCAGGAGATTTTGGACTATTGCCAGAAGGCCCAAGAGCAGCTGGACCGGATCCAGTTTGCCGACGACGAGCTGCTGCGGCTGAAAACCAAGCTGGCCCAGACGGAAAAGGAGGCCATGGAATCTGCCTCCAATTTGTCCCAAAACCGGAAGGAAGCGGGCCAGCGGCTGTCTCAGGCTATTTTGGAGGAGCTGCGGCAGCTGGATATGCCCAGGGTGCAGTTTGCCTGCCAGTTCACTCAGACCCCACTGGGTCCCAACGGCATGGATTCCGCCGCTTTTTATCTCTCCGCCAACGCCGGAGAGGCGCTGAAGCCCCTGAGCCGGGTGGCCTCCGGCGGCGAGCTGGCCCGGATCATGCTGGCCATGAAAAACGTCCTGGCCCGGCAGGATCAGGTGGCGACCCTGATTTTCGATGAAGTGGATACCGGCGTCTCCGGCCGGGCGGCCCAGAAGGTGGCGGAGAAGCTCCGCAACCTGGCTCGGGACAAGCAGGTACTCTGCGTCACCCATCTGCCCCAGCTGGCGGCCCTGGGGGACACCCATCTGCTCATCTCCAAGTCCGAGCGGGATGGCCGAACCTACACCACCGTTACGCCCCTGGACCGGGAGGGCCGAATCCGGGAGCTTGCCCGGATCATCGGCGGGGCCAGTATCACCTCCATCACCCTGCAAAGCGCGGCGGAAATGCTGGATCTGTTCATTTGTCAATGATGTGAGACTGGAAAAAAGCGAAAGAATTTTCGTCTCTAGGGAGCGGATTTGCTGACGAAG
>CANQXH010000036.1 GCA_947627745.1 uncultured Oscillospiraceae bacterium | reverse complement strand
CAGCTATACCTTAACACGGGTACTCTCTATTCGCTACCTTTTTTTCATCTTGTCACACATCATTGTAAACCCTACACGCTTGAACGCTATGTCAAGTGCTTTACGCCTTGACATTTTCATCTGACGATGTATAATGACCATGTTAAAATAGAAATAAAGGAGCGCAATTACTATGGTATATCCTATGACTGTCGCCGGGCTGCGCCGGGAGCTTCCCATCTGCCCGGTCAATGAGCACCTGTCCATCGCCGGCTTTGTGATCTTCGGGGACGCGGAGCTGACCGTGGCCTGCGCCCGGGAGCTGCTGAAGCGGGCCCCGGAGTACGACTACCTGATCACCGCCGAGGCTAAGGGCATCCCCCTGATCCATGAGATGGCCCGGCAGAGCGGGGCGAAGAAGTATTTCCTGGCCCGGAAGGGTCCCAAGCTGTACATGACCGGGGTGTTTGAGTCCACCGTTCACTCCATCACCACCGCCAAGGAGCAGCACCTGTACCTGGACACCGCCGACGCCGCCCTGATGAAGGGCAAGAAGATCCTCATCGTGGACGATGTGATCTCCACCGGCGAGAGCCTGGCCGCGCTGGAGGCCCTGGTGGAGAAGGCCGGGGGCATCATTGCCGGACGGATGGCCATTCTGGCCGAGGGCGACGCCCAGGACCGGCCCGACCTCATCTACCTGGAGAAGCTGCCCCTGTTCCACCCGGATGGGACCGTGATGGAATAAAAAATCCGGTCTTAAACAAATCTTAAACCTTTTCCTACTTTTTTCTTAAACCCCTTTTTGATAAAATACTCCCAGCAATGGGAGGGATCTTTATGGATATTTTGATGGACATCTTATCGCTGGTCCTCAAGCTCTTCGCGGTGTACACCGCCTTGGTTGGCGCCTTTTTTCTGCTGCCCCGCCGCCGGTTCCCCATGGCGCCGCCCAAGGCCCGGTTCGCCGTCCTTCTGCCCGCCCGGAACGAGGAGGCGGTGATCGGAGACAGCGTCCGGAGCCTCCTCCGGCAGGACTATCCCCGGGAGCTGTTCGACGTGTATGTGCTGCCCAACAACTGCACGGACCGCACCGAGGAGGCCGCCCGAAAAGCGGGTGCCCGGATCTTCCGCTGCCGGGGGCCGGTTCGGAACAAGGGCGAGGTGCTGCACCAGGCCTTCGCCCACCTGATGGGAAAATACGACGCCTACTGCGTCTTTGACGCGGACAATCTGGTAGCCCCCTGCTTTCTGGCCCGAATGAACGACGCGTATGTAGTCGGAGCCCAGGCCGCCAAGGGCCGGATCATCGCCTCCAATCCCTATGACAACTGGGTGGCCGGGTGCTATGAGCTGCATTTTTCCAACGCCAATCTGCTCTACTCCCGTCCCCGGGAGCGGCTGGGCCTGAGCAGCAAGCTGGTAGGCACCGGCTTCATGGTGACGGACCAGCTTCTCCAGCGGCTGGGGGGCTGGAACACCCAGAGCCTGGCCGAGGACGCGGAATTTGCCGCCATCTGCGCGAAAAACGGCGTGCGGGTGCGCTACGTTCCCGACGCCGTCCACTATGACGAGGAGCCCACCTCCTTCGCCGCCTCTCTCCGGCAGCGCCGCCGCTGGAGCGCCGGGCTTCAGGACGTGGCCCGGCGGTACATCCCCTCCCTGCTGAAAACATGGGGGCCACTGCAGTGGGATTTTGCCGTGTTCCTCTCCCGGATCTATTTGCAGCTGCTGGCCCTGCTGCCGGTGTGCTGGGGGCTGATCCACATGGAGCCTCTGGCGGCTCTGGCCGCGCTGGGCATTGGTCTGGCAGGCTTCTGGGCGGGCGCTACCGTCACCGCTCTATTTCTGTGCGTGGCGGCGGGGCGGAGTCCCCGGCGGATGTGGAAAACCATCGCGCTTTACCCCATCTTTGTCGCCTCCTGGTACCCGCTGCATATCATTTCTCTGGTGTCCGCGCCCAAGGCATGGCATCCCATGACCCACATTGGCGCCGGGCAGCGGGCCGCCTAAAACGATCGATCAACGCCCCCGGCACCAAGCCGGGGGCGGAAATCGGATTCTCCTATTGACAAACCAGCCCATTCGGGGTATTTTGTATACATCCCATAGAAAGGGGGAGCCCCCTATGGTGGATTACCGAAGGCTGCGGCTTTCCAATCTCACCTCTCCTGAATTTAATCATCTGCTGCCCGCCCTGTACTGGCCGGTCCACGGCGTGCTGTTCGCCGCGGTGGAGCAGCTTCGGCCTCTGGCGGCCTGCCACCCGGTGTGGTGCCCGCTGGACAATCTGATCCCCTTCAACGAGTGGTTTTTGATTCCCTACCTAATCTGGTTTCTCTACATCCCGGGAATGCTGATCTATCTGGCGCTGTACGACACCGCCGCGTTCCGGCGGTTCATGTACTTCATCATCGCCACCTACGGCGTGACCCTGCTGGTCTATCTGATCTACCCCACCTGTCAGTATCTCCGGCCCACGGTCTTCCCCCGGGACAATTTCCTCACCCGGCTGACCATCGCCTTCTACGATTTTGACACCAACACCAACGTCTGTCCCTCCCTGCACTGCATCGGTTCCTTCGCCGTGGCCTTCGCCGCCTGGGACACCCCCCGGTTCCGGAGTCTCTTCTGGAAGCTCAGCTTCTTTGCCATGTCGGCGCTGATCTCCGTGTCCACGGTGTTCGTCAAGCAGCACAGCGTAGTGGACGTGTTCTGGGCCCTGGTGGTCTGCGCCGCCGGGTACGCCCTGGTCTATGGACGGAAAAAGCCCGCCGCCCAGCCGGTTTAGGAGGACGTGATGGAACATCGGGACAATTATGCCCTCCAGGTACAGGCCGCCCAGGCCTATTTTCAAAAGTACGACCAGGAGGCGCTGATCCGGAAATTCTCCCTGGCCCACGACGAAACCTACCTTTATTTTACCATGGCCGCCCGGCCATACCGGCTCCGCCGGTCGGACGCCGCGCTGGAAAAGATGGTAGAAGGCCTCTGGCGGGACGGCAACAGCCACAGCGAGGTCATGACCGCCCTGGACGTGATCTGCGACGCCAGGGAAAATCGGTTCCTGACCGGTCGGTGGAAGAGTATGCAAAATTTCGGCCTTCAATTCCACCGCACCCTGCTGGAGGACCGGCCCACCCGGGAGGCCTTGGCCTTTGACCGGGACCCGGCGGGGCTGGCTCAGGCCTGCCGGACCCTGGGCGGCAAACCGCTGCCCGGGGCGGACGTGAGCTACGCCCTTCCCCTGCTTTTGGGCCTGGAGGTCTGCCTGCAATTCTGGCAGGGGGACGAGGAGTTCGCGCCCCGGCTCTATTGGCTCTGGGACGAAAACGCCCTGATGTACATCAAATACGAAACCATGTATTTTGCCGTCAACCTGCTCCTGTCCCGTCTGGAGGAGGAGATGGCCCGGAAAGGAGCGAAGAGTGTTTGAGCCGTCTCGCGGAATTTGACAGCACCTATGTGACCATCGACCTGGACGCCGTGGGGAAAAACATCGACGCGGTAGCAAAAAAAGCCGGCGTACCGGTAATGGCAGTGGTCAAGGCCGACGCCTACGGCCACGGGGCCATTCAGATCGCCCGGTATTTGGAAAACCGGTGCGCCTTTTTCGGGGTCTCCTCCATTTTGGAGGCCCTGGAGCTGCGCCAGGCGGGGATCCAAATACCCATTCTCATTTTGGGCCACACCCCCGTCACCGCCTATCCCGCCCTGGTGTCCCAGGACATCCGGCCCGCCCTCTTTTCCTGGGAGGACGCCTTGGCCCTGTCCGCCGAGGCGGTACGCCAGGGGAAAATCGCTCCCTTCCACTTCGCCGTGGACACCGGCATGAGCCGGATCGGCTTCCAGGCCACCCAGGAGGCGGCGGAGACCTGCACAAAAATCGCCGCCCTGCCCGGGCTCCGGGCGGAGGGGCTCTTCAGCCACTTTGCCACCGCCGACGGGGCGGACCTCACCCGGTCCCAGGCCCAGGCGGCCCTATTTGACGAATTTGACGCCCGGCTGCGGAATTTGGGGCTGGAGATCCCCATCCGGCACCTGGACAATTCCGCCGGGCTGATGAATTTTTCCCGGCACTATGAGATGGTGCGCTCCGGCATCGTCACCTATGGTCTGTACCCCAGCGACCAGGTGGATCCTCGGGACCTGCCCCTCTCCCCCGCCCTGCAGTGGCGCAGCCGGGTGAGCCATGTGAAGCTCCTGCCCCCGGGCCGGGAGATCAGCTACGGCGGCGCCTATGTCACCACCGCCCCCACCCTGGTGGCCACGGTGCCGGTGGGCTATGCCGACGGCTACCGGCGGAGCCTTTCCGGAAAATTTCACGTTCTGATCCACGGAAAAGAGGCCCCCATCCTGGGCCGGGTGTGCATGGATCAGATGATGGTGGACGTCACCGGGGTCCCCGAGACCCAGGTGGGAGACGCGGTGGTGCTGGTGGGCCGGGACGGCGGCCGGGAGATCACCGTGGAGCAGATCGCCGCCGCGGCGGACAGCTTCAACTACGAGTTCATCTGCGGCATCAGCCGCCGGGTGCCCCGGCTCTACCGCCAGGGCGGAAAAACCGTCCACGCCGTCCACTATCTTTTGGATGAATAAAATCCGAGGGCCCCAGGGCCCTCGGTCATTTTTTCTGCTTGCAGGCGTAAAAATAGGCCATTTTGTAGTCCCCCAGCTCCCGGCAGCACTGCTCCAGCAGGGGCGCCGCCGCCTCCGGGGAAAAAGCCTCCCCTCGCTCCAGACAGGGCCGGGCCTGTTCGTAACGCTCTTGGGCCAGATACGCCCTGCCCCGGAGGAAGCTCCACTCCGGGCTCTCCCGATCCTTCGCCGCGTCCAAAAGCCTGCCGCAGCCCTCAGGGTCCCCGGCCTCCAGGGCCGCCGCCCCCAGTACCAGCAAGGCCGGGTCCAGGGCTGGGAGCTTCTCCGCCGCTTTCTGGAGGCTCGCCGGGTCGGCCCGGGCCGTCAGCAACCAGAGCCGGGCATACCAAGGGCCAAAATAATCGCTTCTCTGCCCCGCCCGTTCCGCCTGCTCCAAGAGCGTGGCGGCATAGGGCCGCCGCCCCTGGCGGATCGCCGCCTCCGCCAGGTCCATCCGGCACAGGGCGGAGAGCAAGTAATACTCCTGGTCGAACACCCCGTCCGGGGCCCGGTAGGCGTCCAGCGCCGCCAGCACCCCAGCGGGATCCTTTTGGGAAAAGGCCGCCCGGGCCCGGGCCATAGCCTCCTGATTGGGGGAGGTCACCGTCTGCTCCTCCAAAAAATAGCTCACCGGCTTGCCCAGCTTGGCCGCCAGATAGGTCAGGGCGTCCAGAGAGGGGGTGGCGGAGCAATTTTCGATCAGGGAGAGCATATTCCGGGTCAGATATTCCCCCGCCAGCTGCCGCTGGGACAGGCCCGCGGCCAATCTGGCCTCCTTCAGCCGCTGTCCAATGGTTTCCACGGTTTTCGCCCCCTTTTTTTCATTATAACAGCCCCCCGCCGGATTGTCAAACCGGCGGGAAAAGCCGTTTTGGGGTGTAACAAAAATTTCATTTGCTATTTTGCGGAAATTGGATTATAACATAGGTAGTTGTGGACAGAAAAGAGGGAACTTGATGGATACATTCAATCGGCGGGATTTGAAAATCCAGGCAAAGGAAGCGCTTTCCCGGTCCCAGAGCAGGCCCTTGCGGCTGGTCGGGATCCACGCCGGGGTCACGGTGGCCGCGCTGCTGCTGCTGACGGCGCTGAACGCTGTTTTGCAGGGCCAGATCGCCGGCACCGGCGGTCTGGGCGGGATGGGGTACCGCTCGATCCTGTCCTCGGTCCAGGCGCTGATTCAGCCCCTGGTATCGATCCTCCTGGCCTTCTGGAACATCGGCTACCTGTTCGTAGCCTGGAAGCTGGCCCGGGGAGAAGACGCCGCGCCCCAGGATCTGCTTCAAGGAATCCGCCGGGTCGGTCCGGCGGCCCGGTTCCTGGTGATCAAAGCCCTGATTTTCCTGGCCCTGGGGATGATCTGCTTCTACCCCAGCATGAGCCTGTATCTGATGACCCCGCTGGCCCGGCCCCTGATGGAAGCGCTGGAGCCTCTGGCCTCCCAGTCCGTCGTAGGGGGTTCCGTTGAGATCACGGACGCCATGGAGGCGGCGGTGTCCCAGGCCATGGTCCCCATGCTGGGCATTTTCCTCATCGTATATCTGGCGGTCTGCGCGCCATTTTTCTACCGGTTCCGGTTGGCGGAGTTCGCCCTGTGGGAGAATCCACAGGCCGGCGCCCTTTCCGCCCTGCGCCGCAGCAGCCGAATCACCCGGGGCAGCCGGATGGCTCTTCTGAAGCTGGATCTGAGCTTCTGGTGGTACTACCTGGCCTCGGTGTTGCTCACGGCTCTTTCCTATGGGGATTTACTTCTGCCTCTGCTGGGAATCCAGCTGCCGATCTCCCAGGACGCGGCCTTCTATCTGTTCTACGGGCTGTCCTTAGTGGGACAGGGAGCGCTGATCCTGGTGGCGAAAAACTATGTCACCGTCACCCTGGCACGGGCTTATGAGACCCTGCGCCATCCCCCGGAGCAGACGCCGCCTGTGAAAGTGCCCTGGACGTATTAAGAACACAAAGGCCGGAGGGGCTTGCGCAAGCCCCTCCGGCAAATCTTGAAGAAATCCAACGCCCCCGCAAAAAGCGGGGGCGAAGCGTTTTTTTACGCCTTTCCGGCACAGCCGAGGACGTCGATGAGCTTGTGGCGCACCAGCTCCTTGATGTTGGCCCGGGCAGGCTTCAGATACTCCCGGGGGTCGAACTTGTCAGGGTGCTCGTCAAAGAACTGCCGGATGGTGCCGGTCATGGCCAGCCGCAGATCGGAGTCGATGTTGATCTTGCACACGGACAACTCGGCCGCGTGGCGAAGCTGATCCTCCGGCACGCCGATGGCGCCGGGCATCTTGCCGCCGTGGGAATTGATCATCTCCACATAATTCTGGGGCACGGAGGAAGAACCGTGGAGCACGATGGGGAACCCGGGCAGACGGCGGGAGACCTCCTCCAGCACGTCGAAGCGGAGCTGGGGCTTGGTGCCGGGCTTGAACTTGTAGGCGCCGTGGCTGGTGCCGATGGCGATGGCCAGGGAGTCACAGCCGGTCTTGGACACAAATTCCTCCACCTCTTCGGGGTGAGTGTAGGAGGAATCCTCGGCGGAGACCTTCACCTCGTCCTCGATGCCGGCCAGGGTGCCCAGCTCGGCCTCCACCACCACGCCGTGGTCGTGGGCGTACTCCACCACCTTGCGGGTGATCTCAATATTCTCCTTGAAGGGCTTGGAGGAGGCGTCGATCATGACGGAGGTAAAGCCGCCGTCGATGCAGCTCTTGCAGGTCTCGAAGTCGGGGCCGTGGTCCAGATGGAGCACGATGGGGATCTCGGGGCATTCGATCACGGCGGCCTCCACCAGCTTCACCAGGTAGGTGTGGTTGGCATAGGCCCGGGCGCCCTTGGAGACCTGGAGGATCACAGGGGCCTTTTCCTCCCGGCAGGCCTCGGTGATGCCCTGGACGATCTCCATATTGTTGACGTTGAAAGCGCCGATGGCGTAGCCGCCGTCGTAGGCCTTCTTAAACATTTCTTTGGATGTGACTAGGGGCATGGGAAATCCTTCCTTTCAATTTTTTCCTAAATGGTATTATACCATGAATTTTCCGGTTTTCAATAAAAATATTTGCCATTTTCCCACCGGCGTGCTATAATTAGTCAGAAGCGGCAAAACAGCCCCGTCTTGCCGGAATTTTTTGTCTGATATTCTTTACTTGGAGGGAACAATTATGTCTGAAAAGCCTCTGGTCGGTTCCTTGATCATCGGCCAGTCCGGCGGCCCGTCCGCCGTGATCAACTGCTCCGCCTACGGCGTGATCAAAACCGGCCTGGAAAACCCCAACATCACCAAGGTCTACGGCGCGTTCCACGGCATCAAGGGCGTTCTGAACGACCAGCTGATGATCATGGACGAGGAGGACCCCCAGGAACTGGAGCGGATGCTCTACACCCCCTCCTCCGCTCTGGGCTCCTGCCGGTATAAGATCGCGGACCCGGATGTGGACGACACGGACTATAAGCGCATCCTGGAGATCTTCAAGAAGTACAACGTCCGCTATTTCTTCTACAACGGCGGCAACGACTCCATGGACACCTGCAACAAGATCTCCAAATACATGAGCAAGGCCGGCTATGAGTGCCGGGTCATGGGCGTGCCCAAGACCATCGACAACGACCTGGCCGGCACGGACCACTGCCCGGGCTTCGCCTCCGCCGCCAAGTATATCGCCACCTCCTTCATGGAGGTCAGCCGGGATTCCCAGGTGTACGACACCGGCATGGTCACCATCGTGGAGTGCATGGGCCGCCACGCCGGCTGGCTCACCGCCGCCGCCGCCCTGGCTGGAATCAAGGGCGACGGGCCCGACCTGGTGTATCTGCCCGAGCGGGACTTTGACATGGACGCCTTCCTGGCGGACGTGAAGCGGATCTACGGCGAGAAGAAGAACTGCATCGTGGCGGTGTCCGAGGGCGTCCACTACGCCGACGGCACCTTCGTCTCCGAGGCCAAGACCTCCGGCACCGACGGCTTCGGCCACGCCCAGCTGGGCGGTCTGGCCGCCCGTCTGGCGGACATCGTCAAGGCCGCCACCGGCGCCAAGGTCCGGCCCATCGAGCTGAGCCTTTTGCAGCGCTGCGCCGCCCACTGCGCCTCCGGCACCGACATTGCCGAGTCCTTTATGTCCGGCAAGGTGGCGGTGGAGTCCGCCGTGGCCGGCATTACCGACAAGATGGTGGGCTTCCGCTGCACCCGGGAGGGGGGCTACAAGTGCGAGCCGGAGCTGTTCGATCTGAGCCTGGTGGCCAACACCGAGAAGAAGGTGCCCCAGGAGTGGATCAACGAGGCCGGCAACGGCGTGACCCAGGGCTTCATCGACTACTGCCTGCCCCTGATCCAGGGGGAGACCGGCATGGTCAAGGAGGACGGCCTGCCCCGGTTCGTCCAGCTCAAGCGGGTCTTCGCGAAATAATCCTTTTCATGAGCATCCCCGGGAGGCCGCAAGCGGTCTCCCGGGGATTTTGTCGTATTTTGCGGACACAGCGGGATCAGCCCCGGGGGTCGTCCTCCCGGAGATCCACCCGTTCCGCCTTCCGGCAGCGGCCGGTCTCGGCATCCAGGGTAAAGAGTACCCCTTCCAGCTTGGCCGGGCCCGCCGCCCAGCGGTACCGGTCGGGAAGGTCCCCCCGGAACCGGGCAATGGACAACTCCGGCCGGATGCCCAGCACCGAAATCGCCGGCCCGGTCATGCCCAGGTCCGTCACATAGCCGGTGCCCTGGGGCAGCACCTGCATATCGGCGGTGGGCACATGGGTGTGGGTCCCCCAGACGGCGCTGACCTGGCCGTCCAGCATATAGCCCATGGCCAGCTTTTCCGAGGTGGCCTCGGCGTGAAGCTCCACCAGGATCAGCCGGGCAGAACACTTTTTCACCAGCTTTTCCGCCAGCAAAAAGGGATTGTCCGGCCCGTAGTCCATATTGCACCGGCCGATCAGGTCGATCACCGCCAGCTTTCCGATGGGGGTATCAAATTCCGCCCAGCCCCGGCCCGGGCTCTGGGGCGCCAAATTCGCCGGGCGGAGAATCTGGGGGCATTCCTCCAGATAGGGGACCAGATCCCGGTGGCGGTAGGTGTGGTTGCCCATGGTAATAACATCCGCCCCGGCGGAAAGGATCTCCTCCCCCTGTTGGGGGGTCATTCCCACCACGTTGGCGTTCTCCCCGTTGACCACCACAAAGTCCGCCTCCAGCTGCCGCCGAAGGCGGGGAAGGTGCTTGCGGATCATCTCCATTCCCGGGCCGCCCACCACGTCCCCCACGGCTAATACCTTAAAATCCATGGCTTTTACCGAACCGACTTGGCGTACTCCGTGGGGGTGATGCCGAATTTCTCCTTAAACTGCCGGGAGAAATGATGCACCGTGGAGTATTGCAGGGCGGCGGCAATCTCGGTGAAGTTCATGTTGTTCTCCCGGATCATCTGCTTGCTCTCCTGGAGCTTTACCCGGCGGATATACTCCCCCGGGGAGATCTGGAGATTCTTGTGGAACAGGGCCGTCAGGTAGCTGGGACTCACATCCACATTCTTCGCCACCATGGGCACCGACATCTTCTCCCGCACATGGGCGCTGATATACTGCTGGGCCTTGCGGATGATCTCATTTTCCGCATGGAGGGCATGGGCGGTTTTAAGCCGCTCGGTGTGGCCCCCCGCCTCCCGCTGCAGCGTCAGCAGCAGCAGATTCAGCAGGCACAGGATCATATCGTTGGAGTAATCATCCATCCGCTCCTGCTCCTGGAGCATCTGCTTGAGGATGGTGGCCGCCCGCTGGGGAGACTGGAATTTCCGGTTGGTCAGGGCGGAGAGATCCGCCCCGGAGATATCGAAGGATACGGTGACGAACCGGGGAGCCACCCCGATATCGGCGTACTGCATATGCCACTGCCCCGGGCCGTAGAGGACCATGTCCCCCTGCTCCAGCAGCAGGTCCTGCCCCTCCGCCACGGAGTGCAGGGAGCCCTGGTCCACATAGGTCAGCTCCAGGGCCGGATGGGCCTCCCCCGCGAAGACGAAGCCCCGCTCCTTCTCCTGGTAGAAGAAGGTGTACAGCCGCTCCACCCGCAGGTTCGTCTGGACATGGTATCCCTCCTCCTGGTTCCGGGAACCCACCTGCACCGGCGGCTCGGGGGCGGAATAGTCCGCCCAGGCGGTGTCCGTCAGAGGCGCCAGGGAAAAATAGACCCCCGCCCGGATGAACACCGGCTTGTCCAGATAGAAATGGGAGAAATTCTCATTGTCTGAGGAGACGGACAGCACCGTCATCCCCTCCCCGCTGCACAGCCAGGTATCCGCCCCCGCCAGATACACCGGGGCGTCCGGGCCGCTGAGCTGGAGCCGCTCCCGGTAGCCCTCCTGATCCCGGCGGTTCCGGGCGGTCTGTTCCGGCAGGATCGTTCCAAACTGCCGGAAATTCACTTGATTTAAGTTCCAAATCATACGGGCCCTCCTTATCGCGGCGCAATTGAAAAACGGCGGGAAAAAGCTAAAATGGAGTCACACGACCGGTGACTCCATTATTATAGCACGATTAGCGAAAATGGCAAATGTTTTTATTTCCGATATTCAAATTCCATGCCATAAAGATCCACGGTATCCCCGTCCCGGATGCCCATTTCCTCCAGCCGGTCAAAAACGCCCCACTTCCGAAGCTGTAAGTCGAAGAAATTCCGGCTTTCATAGTCCTGGAAATTGATATCCTGCATCAGCCGTTCCAACCAGGTCCCGGTGACGGCCCAGGTGCTGCCCAGGTGCTCGATCTCCAGCTCCTCCGGGTCCCCGGGCTGAACCTCCGGCTCCACATACTCCGGTTCGTAGTAAGCCACCGGCGGCAGGGTCTGAAGCTGCCGGGCAACCGTCAAAACCAGCTCCCGCAGCCCCTGTCCGGTGCCGGCGGAGATGGTCAGCAGGCCGCACCCTTTGGCCTGGACATGGGTCCGAAGCCGCTCCAAATTGTCCGAATCCGGCGGCAGCAGGTCCGTCTTGTTGGCGGCCACCAGCATGGGCCGGGCGGCCAGGTCCGGGGAGTACTCCGCCAGCTCGGCGCAAATGGCGTCAAAATCCGCCACCGGGTCCCGGCCCTCGCTGCCGGACACGTCCACCACATGGACCAGCAGGCGGCACCGATCGATGTGCCGCAAAAAATCGTGGCCCAGTCCGGCGCCCTGGGCGGCGCCCTCGATGATGCCGGGGATGTCCGCCATGACGAAGGACACCCCCTCCTCCACATAGATGACCCCCAGATTGGGGTAAAGGGTGGTGAAGTGATAGTTGGCGATCTTGGGCCGGGCGTTGGAGGTCCGGGACAAAATCGTGGATTTTCCCACGTTGGGAAAGCCCACCAGGCCCACATCCGCCAGCAGCTTGAGCTCCAGGATTACGTCCCGCTCCTGGCCCGGGCGGCCCGCCTTGGCAAACCGAGGCAGCTGACGGGTGGCGGTGGCGAACCGGCCGTTGCCCCAGCCGCCCCGGCCGCCCTTGGCCAGCACGAAATCCGCCCCGGAGGACATGTCCACAATGATTTTTTCCGTCTCCGCGTCCCGGACCACGGTGCCCCGGGGCACCTGGATGATCAGGTCCTCCCCCCGCCTGCCGCTGCGCCGTCCGCCGGCGCCGGCAACGCCGGACTGGGCCTGGTATTTGCGCTTGTAGCGAAAGTCCAGCAGCGTGGACAGGTTGTCGTTGACCCGGAGGATCACGCTGCCGCCGTGGCCGCCGTCGCCCCCATCGGGGCCGCCGGCGGCGACGTATTTCTCCCGGTGGAAGGCTACCGCCCCGTCTCCGCCCCGGCCGCCGGCAACGCTGATCCGCACTTTATCCACAAACATAGGGAACCTCCAAAAAAACGGGGCTGCCGAGGCAGCCCCTGTGTTTCCGATTACTGCTCCGCGTACACCGAGCACTGACGGCGATCCTTGCCCTTCCGCTCAAAGCGGACGGTGCCATCCACCAGGGCAAACAGGGTGTCGTCGCTGCCGATGCCCACGTTCACACCGGGATGGATATGGGTGCCTCTCTGACGGACCAGGATGTTGCCGGCCAGAACGAACTGCCCGTCGGCCCGCTTAGCGCCCAGGCGCTTGGACTCAGAGTCCCGGCCGTTCTTGGTGGAACCGCCGCCCTTATGGTGCGCGAAGAACTGAAAACCGATTTTCAGCATGGGTTTACACCTCCAAAACTTCGATATAATCAGGATAATCGTCCCGCAGGCTGCACAGCGTCAGCATCAGTCCCGCCAGCACGGCCTGGACTGTCTCCTCCTCATCGCAGACAGCGGGGAGGGTCAGGCTGATTCGGGCGTCCTCCTCCCTGACCCGGACTTTGGCCTTGGCGCCGCACACATCGTTGATGGTGGCCTCGGCCATGGTCACCGCGGCGGAAACGGCGGCGCAGACAATGTCCGTGCCCGCTTCTGAATAGCCGCTGTGGCCGCTGACGGTGAACCCGGTGATCCGGTCACCGTCGGAATAAAACTCGCACCTGGTCATTTTACAGGGCGATCTTGGTGATCTCCACCTTGGTGTAGGGCTGACGGTGGCCCATCTTGCTCTTCTCGTTCTTCTTGGCCTTGTACTTAAAGACGTAGAGCTTCTTGCCCTTGCCGTTTTTCAGCACCTTGGCCTCCACCTTGGCGCCCTCCAGCACGGGCGCGCCGATCTTGGAATTCTCCCCGTCCAGGACTGCTAGCACCTGGTCGAAAGTGACCTGGGCGTTCTCCTCGGCGCCGAGCTTCTCGATGTAGAGGGTGTCCCCCTCGGCAACGGTGTACTGCTTCCCGCCGGTGACGATAACTGCTTTCATTTGTTTTTTCACCTACTTTTAAACATGTAGTCTCGCTTGTAAGGCGCCGGAGGAAAGCCGGACTTAGAGCCTTTTCAATGCGGCCCGTCTATTTTATCAGGAGAGAAGGAAAAAGTCAAGTCCAATTTTCCATTTTTCTTCCCAATGGAGGCGTTTTTTCCCCCGTCCGGCGAAAAATGTGAATTTTCTGCTGCATGGTTTACATTTGCCCCGGGTTGTGATAGAATAGGAACTAAGGAGGCGGATCCATGGAACAATTTTTCAGCGAACTGAAGAGCTTCTTCCGGAAGGGGGACCTGGTTCTGCTTCTGCTGTGCCTGGCGACCACGGGCTTCGGATGCCTAGCCATCGCCAGCGCCACCAATCCCACCGGCGCGTTTCGTTCCGTGGCGGTCCAGGTGGCGGCGGCGCTGCTGGGCGTGCTATTTTTCATCGTCTTCTCCTCCATCGATACGGAATTTTTCTCCGAGCACCGGCTGGCCCTGGTGCTGTTCAATACCGTCCTGCTGCTGCTGCTGCGCACCCCCTTCGGCGAGGACTTCGGCACCGGTAACCGAAGCTGGCTGGATATCCCCCTGGTGCCCTTCAGCATTCAGCCGGCGGAGATCTGCAAGATCACCTACATCCTCATCATGGCCTCCGTTATGGCCTCCCATCAGAATCAGGTGTCCTCCATTCCCTCGGTGTTCCATATGGTCTTTCACCTGGCGCTGCTGGTGGGCGTGAACTACGTCATGTCCAACGACGCCGGTGTGTCGCTGATCTTCGTGTTCATTTTTATCGGCATGACCTTCGCCGGCGGGGTGAGCCTGATCTGGTTCCTGCTGGCAGGGGGCGGGATCGCCGCCGCCATTCCCTTCCTGTGGAACTATGTCATGGCGGAATACCAGAAGGACCGATTTCGGATTCTCTGGGACCCCACCGTGGACCCCAACGGCGAGGATCAGCGCTACCACAGCCTGCGCAGCCTCTACACCCTCCGAGGCGGCGGCTGGGTCGGCCAGGGGCTCTTCAACGGCAACCGGGTCCAGGCGGACTCCCTCCCCGCCCAGCACACCGACTACATTTTCTCCTCCATCGGCGAGGAGCTGGGCTTCCTGGGCTGTGTCGCGGTGATGGTCCTGCTGTTTCTCATCGTATGGCGCTGCATCTATGTGGGAACCAAGAGCCCGGATTATCTGCGGCGGCTGGTGTGCTTCGGGGCGGCCTCGGCCCTGATCTTCCAGATCATGAGCAACATCGGCATGTGCCTGGGCGTCACCCCCGTGATCGGTCTGACGCTGCCCTTTTTCAGCTACGGCGGAAGCTCCCTGGTGACGATCTACGCCATGCTGGGGTTGGTGTCCGGCGTCCACGCCCGGCCGGAGGCGGAGAGCCATCAGCTCTACGTTCGGCCCATCTATCCCTCGTTTTAGGCACGCCCTTGCCCTTATTTTGTAGTTTTGCCCCCCTGGGGCTGTTCAGAACCCAAATCTTAAAATAAAAAAGGAGCGACCAAGTTATGAGACAATTTATGGACCAAGACTTCCTGCTCTCCAACGACACCGCCAAGCACCTGTATCACGACTATGCCTCCTCCATGCCTCTGGTGGACTACCACTGCCACATCCCCCCCCAGGAGATCTATGAGGACCGCCGGTTTGACAACCTGGCCCAGGTCTGGCTGGGAGGCAAGAATCCCGACGGCAGCTACTTCGGCGACCACTACAAGTGGCGGGTCATGCGCTCCAACGGAGTGTCGGAGGACTACGTCACCGGGGATCAGCCCGCCTATCAGCGCTTCCTAAAATTCGTGGAGGCCCTGGAGATGGCCATCGGCAACCCCATGTACCACTGGTGCAACCTGGAGCTGCGGCAGTTCTTCGGCATCACCAAGCCTCTGACCCTGGACACCGCCCAGGAGATCTGGGACACCTGCAATGAAAAGCTCCGCACCGACCCCGATCTGACCGTCCGGGGCATCATCCGCAAGGCCAACGTGGCCTTCATCGGCACCACCGACGATCCGGTGGACACCCTGGAGTGGCATGAGAAAATCGCCGCCGACCCCACGATCTCCGTGAAGGTCTGCCCCTCCTTCCGGCCGGACAAGGCCATCAACATCACCAAGCCCGGCTTTACAGAATATCTGGCCGTCCTGGCCCAGTCCGTGGGCAAGGACAAACTGGCCACAGTGGACGAGGTCTGCGCCGCCCTGGTGGAGCGGCTGGAGTACTTCCACGCCCGGGGCTGCCGGGCCAGCGACCACGGCCTGGACTACATCCCCTATCGGGAGGGCACCCCCGCCGAGGTGGAGGCCGCCTATCAGAAGGCCCTGGCCGGTCAGGCCCTAACCCTGGAGGAGGCGGAAAAGTACCAGACCGCCATTCTCCTGTGCCTGGGCAAGGCTTACAGCCGGCTGAACATCGCCATGCAGCTCCACTACTCCTGCATCCGGAACAACAATGAGCGGATGTACCGCATCATGGGGGCCGACACCGGCTTTGACGCCATTGCCCAGAACACCTGCGGCGAGAGCATTGCCCGGCTCCTGTCCGCCCTGGATCTGGAGCAGGCCTGCCCCAAGACCATCCTCTACTCCCTGAACCCGGCGGACAACGCCCAGCTGGGCACCCTGATCGGCTGCTTCCAGGACAGCACCGTTCCCGGCAAGATCCAGCACGGCTCCGCCTGGTGGTTCAACGACACTAAGACCGGCATGGAGGATCAGATGCGCTCCCTGGCCAGCCTGGGGCTGCTGGGCAACTTCATCGGGATGCTCACCGACTCCCGCTCCTTCCTGTCCTACGCCCGGCACGACTATTTCCGCCGGATCTTGTGCAATCTCCTGGGCCAGTGGGTGGAAAACGGGGAATATCCCGGCCACGACGCCTCCCTCCAGAAAATCGTGGAAGGCATCTGCTACCGCAACGCCGCCCGGTACTTTGATCTGTAAAACGCGGCCCAGCCCCGGCCCAAAAGGCCGGGGCGCCGCTTTTTCCCGGAATCAGCTTCCCTACTTGCGCATACAGTAAACCGGATGTGGGAGTTTGTCCGCTTTTTTCCGGAAAAAGCGGACAAATAGCCCTTGACAAACCCGGCTTTCAGTGGTAGAATACCAAGGTAATCAAGAAGGCTGAATCATCCGCCTCACCTCCAGCCTAGGGCAAAGAGGTTCATACCCATCTCCTTTTGGGGGGATCATAAGCGGTATGCGGATGTTTCGGCATCCGCTTTTTTGTTGTTTTATTGGAGGTGCTCACCATCGGCAAATTAGACCATCAGCTCAACGACGAAATTCGGGACAAGGAGCTTCGGGTCATCGGCCCGGACGGCGCCCAGCTTGGCATCATGTCCGCCGCGCAAGCCCTCGCCATGGCGGAGGAGCGGCAAATGGATCTGGTGAAGATCTCTCCCAACGCCACGCCCCCCGTCTGCAAAATTATGGACTACTCCAAGTACTGCTTCGATCAGAAGAAGCGGGAAAAGGAGGCCAAGAAAAATCAGCGGGTGGTGGAGATCAAGGAGATCCGCATGAGTCCCAGCATCGACACCAATGACCTGAATACCAAGGTCAAGAGCGCCCAAAAATTCCTGAAGGAGGGCAACCGGGTCAAGGTAAGCGTCCGCTTCCGCGGCCGGGAGATGGCCCACACCAATCTGGGCGAGAAGCTGCTGCTGGAGTTTGCCGAGTCCTGCAAGGAGATGGCCGCCCTGGAGAAGAGCCCTAAGCTGGAAGGCCGCTTTATGTCCATTTTCCTCACCCCCAAGAACAGCAAGTAAGCAAAGTAGATACGGAAGGAGATACACCTATGCCCAAGCTGAAAACCCACAGCGGCGCGAAGAAGCGGTTCAACCTGACCAAAACCGGGAAGGTCAAGAGAGCCCGCGCCTACAAGAGCCATATCCTCACCAAGAAGGACACCAAGCGTACCCGCCGCCTGCGCAGCACGGCTTACGCCGACGTGACCAACACCGCGGCCATCAAAAAGATGATCCCGTACAAGTAAGCAGGATAGGAGGATACTACTATGGCTAGAATCAAGGGCGCGATGATGACGCGCAAGAGAAGAAATAAGACCCTGCGCCTGGCGAAGTCCTACTGGGGCTCCAAGTCCAAGCACTTCAAGATGGCCAAGCAGGCCGTCATGAAGTCCGGCAACTATGCCTTTGAGGGCCGCAAGCAGAAGAAGCGCACCTTCCGCACCATGTGGATCGCCCGCATCTCCGCCGCCGTGGCTCCCTATGAGATGAACTATTCCACCTTTATGCACGGTCTGAAGAAGGCCGGCGTGACCCTGAACCGGAAGAGCCTGTCTGAGATGGCGATTCAGGACAAGGACGCCTTCGCCGCCGTGGTCGCCCAGGCCAAGGCCGCTCTGAACTGATTTTTTCGGGACCCTGCCCATCATGGGCAGGGTCTATCCATTTTTTGGAGGTGGGCAAGTGGAGCTGACCCACACCGCCGCCCGGGCCGGGCGGTTATCCGGCTTTTTGCGGCAGGAGCTGGCCATGTCCCAGGGGCTGATCAACCGGCTCAAGCGCCGGGAGGCGATCCTGGTCAACGGCCGGCCCGTCTGGGTGGACTACAATGTGGTCCCGGGCGACCGGATCACCGTTCTTCTGGCGGAACCGGAGGCCCAGTATCCCCCGGAAGCGGGGGATCTGACCATTCTATATGAGGACGATCACCTGCTGGCGGTGGACAAGCCCGCCGGGATGCTGATCCACCCCTCCCGGTCACAACTTACCGGCACCCTGGCAAACCGGGTGCTGTTTTACTACCGGCAGACCGGGCAGGACTGCGCCTTCCATCCCGTCACCCGGCTGGACCGGGACACCTACGGACTGGTGCTGTTGGCGAAAAATTCCCACATCCACGCCGCCATGACTGCCCTGCACCGGGAAAACCGGCTGGAAAAAATCTACCATGCCCTGGTTTTTCCCTGCCCGGCGGCGGACAGCGGGGTCATTGACGCCCCCATTGCCCGGCTTCCCCTGCCCAGCCTGCTTCGGCAGGTGGATTCCCGGGGAAAGCCCGCCAAAACGGAATATTGGGTCCTTGCCCGGGGCGAGAAGGGCTCTAAACTGGCCCTGCGGCCTGTTACGGGCCGCACCCATCAGCTCCGGGTTCACTGCGCCTGGATGGGCTTTCCCATTTTGGGGGATCCCCAGTACTTTAGCCCGGAGAGCATGGCCCGTTCCCGGGAACTGGGGCTTACGGGGCAGGCCCTCTGTGCGAAAAGCCTGGCCTTCCCCCACCCGGTCACCGGAGAGCAAATGGTCTTGGAATCCCGGATGGACGTGCCGGATTTGTAGACTTTTCCCAACTCCCGCACCGGGAAAACCGGGAAAATCGGCGCGACTTCCACTTGCGTTTTTTCACGAAAACAGGCATAATAGAACCAACTTTATTGATATTATCTCGCAGACTTTAGATACAAAATCGAGAAATAATTGAAAAGCGCGCTTTTGCAGTGTAATTTTCTGCTTGCAGTATAAAGTTATGGTGAAACAGCCTTGACTAAACAAAAAAGACATTATAATACGAATAAAACATAGTTGCATTTTAGATACTTAGAGGAGAACTTTTCAATGGGTCCTACGATGGCAATGATTGTATTTTTTACAATAATAATTTTAGTAATTATTTGTTGCCTTTATTTTATTTTTCGTTCCCCATTTCATTACCCTTATTTTATCTATTCTATTGATATCTCCGGGAAAAGGAATCCTCATTTTGATGATTTGATAGATGTTTTTATAATTGAAGGTGGATTCCCTTTAGTCCAACAACATATTGAAAGGCTTAAAGCGTGGAATGATCAATGCAGAAGAAAAATAGATAAAAGCATACTGAAGAGTTATCGAATTAAGCAGTTTCAAAAATGTTTGGATTATAATAATGCATTTCAATTCAAATTTACAAGAATGCAAACCAGATATCGCCAAACAAATTATGTTAAAAATGCTTATAAGGTTTCTCAAGTAGTAAATATATATACGTGCAATTATGCATATCTCTTAGAACGTAAAAACCTATTGGAAGCCATTTCTTATGAGCGACCCCTTCGGCAGTATTACAGCAAGAATCAAAGAAATTTGATGACAAAGGAACTACGAAATACAGTTATTCTTCGTGACAATTACACTTGTCAAATTTGCGGCAAATATATGCCTGATGAAGTAGGGCTTCAGATTGATCATATTATGCCGGTTTCAAAAGGCGGAAAAACTGTTTTGTCAAACCTACAGGTAACTTGTTCAAAATGCAATGCTCGTAAAAAAGATAAAATATACTATTATTAATATTTCAAATTTAAGAGAAATAGCATTTTACTTGTTTCACATTAAGGAAACTCAAGCTGTTGAGGTTTGGGAAAAATATACCAGTTTGTATCAAAAATGGCAACAACATAGAATCGGCCGTGAAACGCGGCGGCACATTTTGGGAGGATCAAATATGCAGAAGGTCTTGATTCTGGACTTCGGCGGACAGTACAATCAGCTCATCGCCCGGCGGGTGCGGGAGTGCCACGTCTATTGCGAGGTGCATCCTGCCGCCAAGGCGACCCTGGACAGCGTGCGGGCCTACGATCCCATCGGCATCATTCTCACCGGCGGGCCCAACAGTGTCTACGGGGAAAACGCTCCCCGGCTGCCCCAGGAGCTATTTAATCTGGGCATTCCCATGCTGGGCATCTGCTACGGCTGCCAGCTCATGGCCCATCAGCTGGGGGGCACGGTCCAGGAGGCCGGGGAGCAGGACGCTCGGGAGTACGGCCGGACCCCCACCTATCTGGACACCGGCAGCCTTCTGTTCCAGGGCCTGCCGGAGGAAAATATCACCTGGATGAGCCATGGGGACTATGTCTCCCGGCTGCCGGAGGGCTTTTCCGTCACCGCCCACACCGACGCCTGCCCCGTGGCAGCCTTCGCCTGCCCGGAGCGGGGCTTCTACGGCGTCCAGTTCCATCCTGAGGTGTCCCACACCAACCATGGGCTGGAGATGCTCCGCAGCTTCCTCTACGGGGCCTGCGGCGCCACCGGCGACTGGGTCATGGAGGACTATGTCACCACCGCCGTCCGGCAGCTCCGGGAAAAGGTAGGGCGGCAGAAGGTACTGCTGGCCCTGTCCGGCGGCGTGGACTCCTCGGTGGCGGCGGCGCTGCTGAGCCGCGCGGTGGGCAGCCAACTGACCTGCATCTTTGTGGACCACGGCCTTCTGCGGAAGGACGAGGGGGACCAGGTGGAGGCGGTGTTCTCCAAAATGGATCTGAACTTCATCCGGGTCAACGCCCAGGACCGGTTCCTGGGCCGCCTGGCCGGCGTGGAGGACCCGGAGGCCAAGCGGAAGATCATCGGGGAGGAATTTATCCGGGTGTTCGAGGCGGAGGCCAAAAAGCTGGGCAAAGTGGACTACTTAGCCCAGGGCACCATCTATCCCGACGTGATCGAGTCCGGCAGCGGCAGCGCCGCCGTGATCAAGAGCCACCACAATGTGGGGGGCCTGCCCGACCATGTGGACTTCCGGGAGATCCTGGAGCCTCTGCGGCTGCTGTTCAAGGACGAGGTCCGGGAGCTGGGACGGGCCATGGGTCTTCCGAAGGCCCTGGTGAACCGGCAGCCCTTCCCCGGCCCCGGGCTGGCCATTCGGGTCATCGGTGAGGTGACCCGGGAGAAGATCGCCGCCCTTCAGGACGCGGATGCCATTTTCCGCGCCGCACTGGAAAAATCCGGCGTGAGCAAAGACATCGGCCAGTATTTCGCGGTGCTGACCAATACCCGCTCCGTGGGCGTCATGGGCGACGGGCGCTCCTACGACTATACCCTGGCCCTCCGGGCGGTGACCACCGACGATTTTATGACCGCCAAATGGGCCCGGATCCCCTACGAGCTGCTGGACGCCATCTCCGGCGACATTATCAACCACGTCAAGGGCATCAACCGCGTGGTCTACGACATCACCTCCAAACCCCCGGCGACGATTGAGTGGGAATAAGTTGAGAAGTCGTAAAAACCCAGTATTTATGCGGGTTTGCAGACTTTCGAGAGGTCTTT
>CANQXH010000035.1 GCA_947627745.1 uncultured Oscillospiraceae bacterium | reverse complement strand
TCGATCTTGGGCCTGCACCGGGATTGGGAGGGCCGGGTGCGGCACTATACCCCCCGTCCCCAGATGATCTTTCAGGACCCCTACCGCAGCCTGAACCCGGCCCACACCCTGCTCTGGACCCTGACCGAACCCCTCCGGGCCGCCGGGGTCCCAGCAGCGCAGCGGCGGGAACGGGCCATGGCGCTGCTGGACCGGGTGGGCCTGGCGCCGGAGCTGGCCCGCCGCTATCCCCAGGAGCTCTCCGGGGGCCAGCGCCAGCGGGTGGCCATTGCTGCCGCGGTGATCGCCCGCCCCGGTCTGGTGGTGGCGGACGAGCCGGTGAGCGCCCTGGACGTGACGGTGCAGCGGCAAATTTTGGAGCTGCTGATGGACCTCAAACGGGAGTACGGCTTCAGCTGCCTGTTTATCAGCCACGACCTGGGGGTGATCTACCAGATCTGCGACCGGGTGCTGGTGATGGATGGGGGCAGGATCGTGGAGGAAAACGACACCGACACCCTCTTCGCCGCGCCCAAGCATCCCTTCACCAAAAAGCTGCTGGAGGCAGCGGAATAAAATCGCCGCCGGAATTTCCGACGGCGATTTTTGGTGTTTTTGGTCAGACGGCGTTCAGGATGCCGATGAACACCGGCAGGTTGGTTTCCCGGTGGATGATCATGTAGACGAAAGGCCGGTCTAACTGGACGGATTTGTAGCCGTTGGGGTCCAGGGCACCGGCGGCGTCCATCATCACCGCCGTGGCGGCCCCGGCCCGGGTGCCCATGGCGGTGAGGGTCAGGCTGGTCTTGTGGACCACCTGGCCGATGTAGAGGGGCATGGCGCTCATGTGGGAAAAGTCCGCCGTTTCCGCCTCGAAGGCGTCGGGCATTCCCATGGCCGCCAGAATCTCCTTCAGGGCGTAGTCTCCCTCCACCTGGAACATGGGCAGGCTCAAATGCACATCGGCCTCCTGGGCGCCCTCCAGCAGGGCCTGGAGCGCCGCCCCGTCCAGACCGGCGAGCACCTCCTCCGCTGTGACGCCCTCCTTGGGCAGCAGGGCCACGAAGGCAAAGTCTCCGCCGGCATAGTCCTTCCGGAAGCCGGTGGCCAGCTGGTTTTCCAGGTAGACCGACTCCGACCCGTACAGGAACTCCGTCTCCTTCACCGTCCCGTCCGCCTGGGTAAAGTCGGCGGGGCCGATCTGGTCCTCCCGGAAGGGCTCCATCCACTCCGCGTCAAAGGAAAGGGCGTTGACCAGGCACATCACCGTCTCCTGGGGCAGGTCCGACAGAATTTCCTCGATCTGCCCGTCGGTCTGCTTCTTGACCCAGCCGTTGATCTGCTCCAGGGTGGCCCGGGTGAAGGGCTGGCGGAACAGCTCCGCGCCGTACCAGTCCCGAAGGGCTGTCTCGAAATCCGGCCGGATGGGTACCAGCTCCTCCGGCTCGCACCAGACGGCGTTGGCAATGTTCAGCGCCCCGGATTCCAGGGCCGCCTGCCGCAGGCCGGAGAGGTAGCCGTTGAGCCGGTCCACTGGGGCCCCCAGCACCGCCTCCATCTGCTGCCGGGTCTCCCCGGCGGCGCCGTTGGCGGTCATGGCCAGGGCAAACAGCACGCTCATGGGGGACACCAGGGTATTTTCACCCTTTTTCGCCGCCGCGCTGGTCAGACGCAGGGCAAAGTCCGCCGCCTGGACCCGGTCCTCTCGGGTGACGGCCGCCGGAACCAGGGGCGGCAGGGTCCCAGGGTCCGGATGGGTGGCGGGCGGCTGGGAAGTGGTAGGCGCCTTGGAAGCCGTGGGTGCTTGGGAGCCGGTGGGTGCCTGGGAAGTTGTGGGCGTTTGGGTCCCGTTGGGGATCGCCTGGGCGCAGCCGGTGAGCAGCAGGGCCAGGGCCAGAAGCAAAGCAAACTTTTTCATGTCTCTCCTCCTTGAATTTCAATGACGAGATAGCTCCCGTCGGGATCCCGGGGCTGGCACACCAGCGTGACGGTGTCCCCCGGGGACCAGGGCCGGTCCGGAATAAGGCCCTCCGCCAGGCGGACCAGCACCGTTTCCCCCACCAGCTGGGACCCATACGGGCCGGCGTCCTCCACCCGGACCCAAAAGCCGCCCTCCGCCGCCTCCGTGATGGTCACGGTCAATTTCAGCGCCTCGTCTGTAACAATAAAATCACCCGGCAGGCCGTCGGCACTGGGGTCGGACCCGGCGGCATGGTCCTCTCCATCAGCGGGGGCCGGCGGCAGGGTCCCGGCGGGGGCGGCGGTCTGGGCCGCCGGGGCGGAGGTGCTCTGGGATGTGGCGGTTATCGGCCCGCCGGCCGGGAGCCCGGTAGACTGGGGGCCGCCGGCAACCTGGTCCGGCCCGGGTTGCCACACCCGGAAGGCAAAGATCGTCACCGCCAGCGCCAGGCAGGCCGCCAGGGGCAGCAGCAGGGGCTGCTTCCGCCTTTTCCGGGCCTGCTCCGCCCCGGATAGCAGCGCCGGGTCGATTTCGCCCAGGGCGTCTAGGAGTTCGTCAGGGTTCATAGGTCGAATCCCTCCTTTTGCAGATGGGTTTTCAGGGCCGCCCGGGTGCGCCAGAGCAGACTTTTCACCGCCGGCACGGTCATGCCGTTCTGGACGGCCACCCGCTCCAGAGGGTCAAAATAGTAATACCGGCACAAAAATACCCGCCGGGTCCGCTCCGGCAGCCCCCGCAAAAAATCCTCCAGTGCCCGCGTCAGCTCCTTCCGCTCCAACGTCCGGGCCGGGTCAGAGCCCCCGGGGAGGATCTCGGCCAGCTCTTCCAGGGACAGGGCGTATTCCGACGGTTTTCGCTTCTGCCGGTTATTCCGGCGAAACCGGTCGATGGCAATGCGGCGGGTCAGCTTGCCCAGGTAGAGGCCCAGCTTTTCCGGGCGTTGGGGCGGGATGGAGTTCCAGGCGGCCAGGTAGGCGTCGTTGACGCTCTCCCGGCAGTCCTCCCGGTCGGGAAGGATATTCCGGGCGATGGATTCCAGGTAGCGGCCGTATTTTTCCTGGGTCCGGGCGACGGCCTCTTCGCTCCGGGCGAAATACAGCGATACGATGGCTTGATCCTCCATGTGGTTCCTCCCTTCCGGGGAAAAGCGCTTTTCACCCCTCTACTCGTCAAAAGACGGGCCCGGTTGCGCATTCCCAAAAAAATTTTTTGCCCCGGCGTGCCGGGGCAGGTTCATAGCAGGAATAGAATTACCAGCAGCTTGCACCCCGCCCCCAGGGCCAGGGCCAAGAAGGCGGTGGTAAACAGTAACCGGCAGGCGGCGGGGATGTCCTCCGGGGTGATCTCCCGGAGGGGGTCGCCGATGAAGGGCTTTTTGTGGAGCACCCCGTGGTACCAGGCGTCCCCCGCCAGCCGCAGGCCCAGCAGCCCGGCGCAGACGGACTCGGTCTGGGCGGAGTTGGGGCTGGCGTGGTTCAACCGGTCCCGGCGAAAAATCCGCCAGCCGTTTTTTACGTCCAGATGGTCCAGGGCCCCGGCCAGGAGCATGGTAAGGGCGGTGAGCCGGGCGGGAACGAAATTGAATACGTCGTCCATCTTCGCCGGGACCAGGCCGATATGGGTGTAGGGCGGGTCGGTGTAGCCCAGCATGGAGTCCATGGTGTTCACCGCCTTGTAGAAAAAGCCCAGGGGGGCGCCCCCCAGCAGCAGGTACAGTAGCGGCGCCACCACCCCGTCGGAGGCGTTCTCCGCCACGGTCTCCACGGCGGCCCGGGCCACACCCTTTTCATCCAGCCGCTCCGTATCCCTACCCACGATCATGCTCACCGCCTGGCGGGCGTCCTCCAGGGTGCCGTTTTTCAGGGCATAGTAGACCTTCATGCTCTCGTCCCGCAGGGAGCGGGTGGCCAGGATCTGCCAGCACATGAGACTTTCCAGCCCCAGACCCAGCCAGACGTTCCACCGGTAGACGAAAAACAGCAGGAAAAAGGGAAGAAGAAAGCTCAGCCCCGCGGTGACAATCCACAAAATCCCCCCGGCCAGCCGCTCTCCGGCGGGGGTTTTGGGCAGCAGGCGGCGCAGGCCCTTTTCCAGCAGGGAAATGGTCTTCCCCATCCCCGCCACGGGGTGGGGAATGCTGTGGGGGTCCCCCAGCACCAGATCGATTGCAAAGCCCAGCAGCAGGGCGTACAGACTGTATCGCATGGGCGGCTCCTTTCCGGCGGTTTTCTTTATTTTATTTCCGGGCGGGGCGTTTGTCAAGCGGCGGCTTGCAAAGGCCGCGGGAATGTGGTACAATGGCGAAAAAGCAAGGAGGCAGGCGTATTTTACCGCCTGCCGGAAATCAGGAAAAGCAAGGGGGAACGGATATGGAGAATCAACTGCGGCGGCTACTGGCCGCCATCTCCCCCCTGGACGAAGGGGCCATGAACGATGCCCGGCGGCGGCAGGCGGCGCTGGCCAAGCCCCCCGGCAGCCTGGGGCGGCTGGAGGAGCTGTCCGTTCAACTTGCGGGCATCACCGGCCGGGTCCGGAACCGAATCGAAAAAAAGCACCTTCTGGTCTTCGCCGCCGACAACGGCGTGGCCGCCGAGGGTGTCTCCAGCGCCCCCCAGAGCGTCACGCTTCAACAGACCGTGAATCTGACCCGGGCCAAGACCGGGGCCTCGGTGCTGTGCCGCCACTTTGGCTGCGGCATCACGGTGACGGATGTGGGCATCCTGAGCCCGGTACCGGAGCCCAAGGTCGTGAACCGGAAGGTCCGTAATTCCACCGGCGATATCGCCCTAGGCCCTGCCATGACCCGGCAGGAGGCGCTTCGGGCCATCCTGATCGGGGCCCAGACCGCCGCCGAGACCCCCGCCGACGTGCTGGGGGTGGGGGAGATGGGCATCGGCAACACCACCACCTCCGCCGCCGTGCTGGCTTGTCTGCTGTCCGTGCCGGTGGAGGCCGTGGCGGGGAAGGGCGGGGGCTTGACGGAGGCGGCCTTTGAGAAGAAAAAGGCGGTCATCGCCCAGGCCCTGGCGGTGAACAAGCCGGACCCTGCCGACCCGGTGGAGGTCCTTTCGAAGGTGGGCGGGCTGGATATCGCCGCCATGTGCGGGGCCTTTTTGGGAGCGGCGGCTACCCGGCGGCCGGCGGTGATCGACGGGTTCATCTCCGCCGTGGCGGCGCTGTGCGCCTGGCGGTTGTGTCCTCAGATCCGGGGATATCTGATCCCCTCCCACGCCTCCTTTGAGATCGGCTACCGCCTGGCCATGGAGGCCATGGACCTAAAGCCCATGCTCCTGCTGGAGATGCGCCTGGGGGAGGGCAGCGGCTGCCCCCTGGCCTTTGAAATTTTGAGCGCCGCCTGCGCCATTCTCAATGACATGGCCACCTTTTCCCAGGCGGGGATCGACGACGGATACCTGTCCGACATCCGCCGGGGGGATTCCTTTACCGTGGAGGACGCGCCATGAAAATTTTGATCGCCGGGGGCTCCAAAAGCGGCAAGTCCGACTATGCCCAGACCCTGGCCCTTCAATTGGCGGGGCAGGGGCGGCGGTTTTATGTGGCCACCATGATCCCCTTCGATGGGGAGGATCAGGCCCGGATCGCTTCCCACCGGACCCGCCGGGCGGGAATGGGCTTTGAGACGGTGGAGGAGCCCCGGCACCTGCTCCGGTGCCTGGAAAATGGGCCGGGGGCGTACCTCATTGACAGCGTCACCGCCCTGCTGACCAACGCCCTGTTTCCTCGGGAGGCGGACTACCGTTTTTCCCCAGAGGAAGGGGAGCGGTGCCTGTCGGAACTGCTGGCCTTCGCCCGGCAGGCGGAGGACGCGGTGTTTGTAATGGATTTTATTTTTTCCGATTCCTGCCGGTATTCACCCGAGACGGAACACTTCCGCCGCCTGCTGGGCACGGCGGGGCAGCGGCTGGCGGCCCTCTGCGACACGGTTTTGGAGGCGTCGGCGGGCCAAATTTTCATCCACAAGGGGGCGCTTCCCAAATGAAACGGCTTTTAAAGGCCCTTGCCATGTGCCAGAGCATGTTCTGCACCCTGCCGGTGCCGGGAAATTTCTGGGACGAGGAGGCCCGGCCCCTGATGCTCCTGTTTTTGCCCCTGGTGGGGCTGGAAATTGGACTGCTGTGGCAGGGCCTGGCCTGGTTCTGCGGCGTTTTGGGCCTGCCGGCCCTTCTGACCGGGCTGCTCTTGTGCCTGTTTCCCTATCTCATTACCGGGGGCATCCATCTGGACGGCTACATGGATGTGGCCGACGCCATGGGTTCCTGCCGGGACCTGGAAAAGCGCCGGGCCATATTGAAGGACCCCCACATCGGCTCCTTCGCGGCCCTGGCCCTGGGAATGGCGCTGCTGTCGGGCTTTGCCCTGCTGAGCCAGGGGGGCCGGGGGAGCCTCTGGCTGATCCCGGTGGTGAGCAGGTGCGGCTCGGCCCTGGCGGTGACGGGCCTGCGGCCCATGTCCGGCAGCCAGTACGCCGGAGCCCGGCCCCCGGCGTGGCAGAAGGGGGTCCTTCTGGCGATTTTGGCGGCGGCCGGTGTGGCGGCATGGATTTTTTGGTCGATTCCTGCCTATTTGGGCGGGATCGCGGGGTATTTTCTGGCGGCGGCGTGGGCCTACCGGGGCCTGGACGGCATGAACGGCGACGTGGCGGGCTACGCCCTGACCGTCTCGGAGCTGACGGCGCTGGCGTTCGCGGTGTGTTGGGAGGCGGTCGGATGGTGCTGATCTTTGGCGGAGCGTACCAGGGGAAAAAGGACTTCGTCCTGGCGCAGTTTGGCCTAAATAAAGACGATATTTGTGTCTGTTCGCCGGAAAAAGCCCCCGATCTTACAAAAAAGTGCCTGGCAAACGGGGAGAATCTTGTCTTATACTGTCTAAACCAAGGCGTGAACGAAATGAGCTATTTTCGATGCAACTCGGCGCTTTTTGAGGACAAAATCTTCATTTTCCGGGACATTTTTTGCGGGGTGGTGCCCCTGTCGAAGGAGGAGCGGGCCTGGCGGGAGGCCACGGGCCGGGTCATGCAGTACCTGGCGGGGAAGGCGGACCGGGTGAGCCGGATCTTCTGCGGATTGGAGCAGCGGCTTAAATGACCATCTATCTCATCCGCCACGGGGCCACGGCGGCCAACGAGGCCCATCTTTACTGCGGCGCCACCGACCTGCCCCTCTCGCCCCGAGGGACGGAGGCGCTATCTTCCCTTTCCTATCCGCCCCTGCCGGAGGCCGTATATTACACCAGCGGGCTCCTCCGCTGCCGGCAGACGTTGGCGCTGCTCTTTGGCCCGGTGGCGGCCCAGACGGTGCCGGAACTGGCGGAGATGAACTTCGGGGCCTTTGAAATGAAAAGCTACGAGGAGCTGAAAGGAGACCCTGCCTACCAGGCGTGGCTGGCCGGGGACAACGAAAAAAATCCCGCCCCCGGCGGCGAGAGCGGCGAAGAGATGACCCGCCGGGCTCTGGCGGCATTCCGAAAAATCGCGGAAAAAGGGGAAAACGCGGTGATCGTGACCCACGGCGGGGTGATGGCGGCGGTGATGGCGGACCTTTTCCCCGGGGAGGGGAAGAACCGCTACCAGTGGCAGCGGCCCCCGGGCCGGGGCTACCGGCTGGAATGGAACGGGGCGTGGCGCTATTGGTACCTTCCGGAGGGCCGGGAGCGGGAATAATAGCGGAATGAAGATTCAAAAGACGCCCCCATGCTTTGGCACTTCGGGCAAAAGCATGGGGGCGCTTTTGAATTGGACCGAGCGCGACGGGGGCGCTACTGGGGATCGTCCCAGCCGATCTGGCAGGACTGCTTGATACAGATCCCGTCGTCACGGCAGTAAAAGGTATAGGCATAGGCGTCCTCCCGCTGGAACAGGGTCCGGCTGACGCCCTCGGTAGAGGTGGTCTCCAGGAGGATATACGCGGTGTCCGGGAGAATGTCCAGCCGCTCCTGCAGGGTTCCGGGCAGGTAGTCCGTCTCCGCCAGCAGCGCGTGGCCGCCGCTGAATTGCAGGAGGGCGGTACTTTCCGGGTTGCCCATCAGCTGGACCGTCACCTCCACCTCCGTGCCGGAGGAGACGCCGGTACCGTCGTCCGGGGTCATTTCCCGGTTTTCTGAGAGCTTGGTGCTCCAGGAGGCGCCGGGGATTTCGTTGCTGTCCCAAAATACGCCGTGGCCGCTGACGACGTAGACCCGGCCATCGGGCTCCTGGTAGACGGGGTTAAAATAGAAGCGGTCCAGGCCGCTGCCAGAGGCGACGTAGATGGTCCCCTTTAGCGAGATGTGTTCCCCCTGGTCTGTGGACAGGAACGAGACGCTGGCGTCGGAGATCCCCTCGTCCACCGTGGTGCCGATGTAGGAACCGGCCTCGTCCGTGATTTGCGGGGAGATCAAGCGAATGCCGTCTACACCGTCAAAGACGTATTCCTTGCCCACGAAAAATTCGCCGGTCTCCTCGTCGGTATGCAGGGTTTCCGTCAGGTCGGCATAGAGCCGCCCCTGATATTGCGCGGTCTCCGCTTCACTGATCTGGCCGCCTTCAACCAGCAGACCCATGTGATCGTTGAGGAACTGCTCCTCGTCCAGCAGGTCCAGATATTCATTCGTGATCAAAACGCCGATCAGGCGGTCGGCATCCGTTCCTTCCGGCGCGGCAGCGTCCGCCAGCTGGATCACGCCCGCCGCGCCCAGTAAAAAGGCGGTCAGAAGCATACAGCAACCGATGATGATAATCTTATTCGTTTTCATCATTTTCCTCCAAATTCCCGTCAAATTTGAGAATATCGCCCACGTCGCATTGCAGGTAATAGCAGATCTTATTGACCGTAGCGAATCGGATGCCCTTCGCCTTTCCGCTGCGCAGAATGGAAAGGTTCGCCTCCGTAATGCCGATCAGCCCGCACAGCTCCTTGGAAGTCATGTCGCGCTCCTTCAAGATCTGCTCCAAATACACCTTGATCGCCATAGGCCACCCCGCTTAGATGAACAGGCTGTTGTCGTCCCGGAGGCGCTTGTTTTCGATCAGGAGCCGGGCAAACAGCAGGATCAGGACGGTCAGGGCAATGCTGAGGATCGGGATGTTCACCGTGACGGAAACGTCGGTAAGCCACCGCGTCAGGCAGATCTGAAGGATGTTGGAGAACGCTGTCAGGGCTGTGGTGACGCCCAGGGCCAGGCAGCAGACATTGCTCAGGCGCCCGGCGGATTCTACGATGCCGTCCTGCTCCTCGCTTCGGACGACGGTCAGCAGGTCCGCCGCGAGGGTGACGATGAGGATATCAAATCCGTAGGGGATCAGCTCTACGAGCAGGCGAAAAACGCCGAAGAAGAAATCCGCGTTGAGCCGGGCCCCGTCCTGAAGGGCCAGGGCCCCATTTGAAATGGAGAGGGCCGCCGCCCCGGTAAAGAGGACGCACAGGACCTTCAAAATCGTCTGCATATACGCCAGGAGCTGATTCCTGTCCCCCAGTCGAAACAGCCGAATGAGACGTAGGACCAGATACAGAACCACTACCGCCCAGACGCAGACGCCGAAAACCGACTTGAGCATCTTGGAGTATTCGGGGAACCCTTGGGCCAGGGGCGGGAGAAAGAGGTTGGGATTGGCCATGCCGTAAAGCGCCAAAAGAAGGGCGCCGGAGAGCAGATAAAGGGCCGCCCGCTCCCACCGGGTCTCTTTCCCACGGCCGTATCGAAGGGCGCATAGGGCCGGGACCCCGGAGAGGCCGACCCAGGCGGCCACCGCCGCCCCGTTTCCGATGGGCCCCAATTTGGACAGGGCCCCCAGCCCCCAGCCGATCTGTTCCCAGGGGAACGCCAGCATGGAAGAAAAAAGACCGGGGAAACGGGTGGTCAGGACCGAGAGCCCGGCGACCAATGCCGCGGCGCAGACACACACGAGGAGCAATTTCCCTTTTTTCATCGTACCATCTCCTGAAATTATTGTTTTACAATAATCATTATACCAGGGAATTATCGTTTGTCAATAATTATTTTGGTTTTTTTAAAAAAATAAAGCGGGCGGTATGGCTTAGCCATACCGCCCGCTTCGCGGCTTTGTGTCTGCCCGGCGGAGCCGGGGGTTTACTTGGAGCGCTTGCGGTCCTTGGGCTTTTTCTCCTTGGGCTTTTTCCGCAGCAGATAGACGCTGATGCCCACGCCCACGGCGGAGGCGCCCAGCAGAACGAACAGGACCACAAAATTGGTTTCGTCGCCGGTCTTGGGCGTGTCGTTGGGGGAAGCCTGGGGCCGCGCGGGAGAAACCGTGGCGGGATCCTGGGCCGGCTCCTGGCTGGAGGGCAGGGAGGGGGAAGCCGCCACATGGGGCTCTCCGGCGCTGGGCAGATCCTCCTTGGGCAGTTCCCTGCTTTCCTGTACCATCTCGGTTTGACCAAGCCGGGCCTCCTGTTCCAGGATGCTGTTGGAGATGAAATCCACATGGAAGGCGCAGTTGGTCTTGAGATCGTCGATCATATCGGAGGTGATGGTGAAGTCGTAGGCGCTGGCGTTTTCCGGATCGACGGTGTAGGTCTTTCCTGCCACAAGGATAGAACCGATCTGGTAGCCCTCCTTGGCGCGGATGTGTACAGTCTTCTGATCCCCCGCCCGCATTTGCAGCACGGCGTTTTCACCGGTCATGGTCTGGCCGTTGATATCGGTAAGGACGCCGCCTTCGGTGCTGGTGACGATGGCGGACACCGGCAGCTGGGAAAGCCGTTCCTCCTTGGTGCTGGGGTCTACCTTGACCGTGGCAATGGTGAAGGGGCTGAAGGACTTGACCAGCAGGATCAGGCCCTGGGGCACCACGGTGACGGGAATCTCCTCCACCTCGCCGGTGAGCTCGTCGGTGGCGGGATCCACCAGATAGTGGTAGACCTTAAATTCAAAGTTCCCGGAGCTGGCGAAGTCCTCGTAGCTGGTCCCCTCCGGGAAGCCCATGGAGATCCGGACGCCCTGGCCGGTCCTTACCACCATTTTCTTGCACAAGGAGAGCTTGATGTTGTAGGTGTGGGTGTATTCCTTGACGATGTTTTCCGCCCCGCCGATTTCGCCCATCAGCTCCGCGCTGTTCTCCAGGGCGTCCATCATGGCCTCGTTCTGGCCGCTGCCATTCGTGACCTCGGAGGTCACCAGGGTCAGCCGGTGGGAGACCTTTTCCAGAAGCTCGCCGTCCAGCGCCTCCACCGCGCCGGACTCCGTATCCTGGACGGTCATATTGTTGTCCAGCAGCGCTTCCTCGCTCTCCAGCAGCCGGGGATAGGCAAAGACGTTCCAATCGTAGCCCTGGGACTTGTAGCAGTAGGCGCACTCATCCATGCTGACCACATAGGCGATGGGCATGGGCTCCTTGCCGGATTCCTCGCCCACCACGTTCTTGAAGTAAATGGTATAGATGGTCTCGTTGTCGTTGAACATTTTGCTGGGGTGGAAATCAAATTCGATCACATTGCCGTCATGGAAGGTGATCTGGTCGATGGTCGTATGCTCCCGGGCGGTGTGCTCCAGGTCGGCATAGCGGTACTGCTCGGCGGTGTACTCGATCTCGACCTCCTCTGCCCCCTCGACGAGGACCAGCTGCTGGTTAAACTCGGCCCGGACGTGGAAGGTCTCGGTGCCCAGCGGCAGGATGGAGGTCTGGGCGGGGGTCACCTTGAAGGGAAAGGGAGGCGGCGCGTAGGGCTCGCCCTGGAAGTTTTCAATGACTTCGCTGACGGCGATGAACTGGGACTCGTCCTTATAGCCGTAATAGTCCAGGCGCAGGCTGCCCTTCAGCACCGCCGCCTGGGAGGTGTCCGGCTTTTGATTGACAACGCCGATTTGGAAGCCGATCTGATTGGACAAAGGCATCCGGGTATAGGGACCGCCCATCAGCTCATAGTACTGCTCGTTGTAAAAATCATCCTCGGGTCCGTACACGTCCACGATGTTTTCCCCGTAAAACTCCGGGGTCATATAGCACCAGTCGGAGACCTTTACCTCGGCATCCTCGTGCCACTGATCGTAGCCCCGGTAGACGAAGTAATAGCCGGCCGAGTTCACGTTCTCCCAGTAGGGCTTTCCGTTGAAGCTGATCAGGGCCACGCCGCCGTTGTCCTCGTTCTCCACCACGATGACCCGCAGGCCGCCGCCGGTAAACTCGTCGGCTCTCCGGCAGGCCTGGGTGTCCATGGTGGGATAGGTGTATGCCGTATAATTGGCGGGGGACATGATGCCGAAGGGCTTGTGGGTCTGGCGCAGATCCCAGTCGCCCACCAGCAGGTAGACGTGGTTTTCCTTGCCGCTGTTGCGGTTGTTGGTGTATTGGACATAGGTCAGATCCTTGTCCCAGCCGTCTTGGACCCGGGGATCGTCGTGGGTCACGTCCACGCCGTACCACTTGCCCTCGATGTTGACGCTGGACCAGGCGTGGGGCTCAAATTCCCCGGGGGACACATAGTAGGTGCCGGTGATGCTGACGCTCTGAACATCCAGCCGGTCCAGCAGGGCCTTGTAGGCCCGGGTGTAGGCCTCGCACACGCCCTCCTGATATACCAGGGCGTCATAGGCGGTGCGGCTGTTGCAGTCCACGTGATCCACTTCGTATTCAAAGTGATAGACCATATGGGTGGTCAGGTAGTCGTGGGCGGCGGTGGCCAGGGTCTTGGATTCTGGCTCGCCCTCATAGGTGGGCTTTTGCTCCCGGATCCAGGCCAGAGCGGAGGCCATGGCGTTTTCGTACTCCGCCTTTTTGACGGGCAGGTCCGCCGCGGTCATGCCGGGGACAAAGTAGCTCGATCCCCGGCCGGTGCCCAGATAGACATGGAGGTTCTGGGCGGCGTCCCTCGTGACGCGGACGGTGAGCATCCCGTAGTCCACCCAGAACACGTCGGGATAGTCGCACTCAAAGCCGTCCCGGGCCTTGGCCATGGCGTTGGTCAGGGGGGCCATGTTGCCGGTAAAGCCCACCATGGCGGCGGCAATGGCAGGGTTAGAGTTCAGGGGAATTTCATAGCTGCCGTCGGCATCCAGAATGCCGGTATTCAGCATGTGCAGCAGGGCGTCATAAAATTCTTTTTCCATGGTGCCCCCTTCCAGCTGATTGTAGAACCAGCGATAGGGCGCCACGGTCTCCGCCTTGGCTTGGGGGAACAGCCTCTGACCTTCCAAGAGGCCCAGCAGGCTGGCGGCGGCCACCAAAAGCGCGAGGGCGCGGAGAATGGGTCGTTTTTTCAGCATCGTTTTTCCCTCCCACGGAAGAAAAATAGGGGTTTTGCGGTGCTGATAGTATACATAATGTTTTTCGAAAAATCAAGAGGATTTTCACAAAATTACGAAGTTTGTACATCTTGCTCGAATACTGCCGAGGGGCTTCGGGCATAGATTACGAGCACCCCGTCCGTCTCCCCGATTTTTCGGTATCCCAGGCGAAAAAGGGTGTTTTCCAGGGCTTCAAAACCGCCAAAACCGGCAAAACTGGCCTCAGAACGGGGGTCTATCACCCAATAATCGCAGGAAAGCAGGTGCTCCCGAGAGGCATATTGCAGATCGTAAAGCACTTCGCGCTGGGACAGCGGCGTGGTGTAGGCGGTGGTGGCGGCCACGCTGGCCCCCTCCGGAACCAGGTTCAAGACGCTGTTTAACCCCTGGTAGTAGTCATAATTCTGGAGGTACATAACAACATATTGTGTTGCCTGGGGCGCCACGGTACAAGCGAAGCACCCAAGGCTGGTCCCCACCAGCACCGCCGCCGCCGCGCTCCGCCAGGAGGGCAGGTCCCCGAAGTTCAGCAGCGCCAGATAGGCCAGGCAGGCCAGAGAGCCGAAGGAGTACTGGAAAAAGATGTGGTGCTGATAGGGATAGTCGCTCATCAAATTGACCAGAAGATAGGGGATCAGCAGCGCAAGCCGGTGGTACTTCCTGGTGAGCAGCGGCAGCAGGCCCATAGGCAGCAGCGTCCAAGCGATATAGGGCAGCTTTTCCGCTTCCAGACATTCGCATAGCACCTTCATGGGGCACAGTACGGCGGCCTCCACCACGGTCAGCAGCCCCTTGCCGCCGCCAAAGAGGAAATTCTGATACCGGTAGGTCATCACCCCGTCCCCAAACCGGGCCAGGAAGAAGGTGACAAGGCTGAACCATCCCACCGCCCCCACCAGCAGCCCCGCGCCTGACCAGGCGGCGAATTTCCGATCCGGTGACATGGGCGCGCGGAGCAGCTGGTAAAGGCCCACCGCAGCTACATACACCGCGGCGTCCTCCTTGACCAGCAGGGTAAGCAGGGCGAAGGCGGCGGTAGCGTAGGGCCACTTGCGCTCCAGCGCGTAGAACAGCCACAGCAGCAGCGGCGTTAAGAAAGCGTTTTCGTGGATGTCGTACCCTGCGCCCCCGGCGAAGGCGGGACTCAGGAGCAGCAGGGCGCACAGGGCGCAGGCGGCCCATCCCCGAAGCCCCCGCTGCCGGGCCAGCAGGTACATGGGCCAAGCCGCCGAGGCCATGACCGCCGCCTGGCAGACTTGCAGCGTGACGGGATAGGGAAACAGGGCGTAGACGGGAAGCAAAAGATAATAGATGGGGGAGACGTGGACCTGCAAGTGGGACATTAGACCGTCCCGCTCCACGGTGGTCATGGCAAGACCAGTGGACTTGAGGTAGTAAAACATCTGGGAGAAGATGCCGAAGTCAAAGGTGGGGGCGCAGAAGGTCAGCACCCGGGCCACTGTCCAGGCGCTCACCAGCAGGAAAAACAGGACAGATAGCGCCGCCACCCAGATCCATGCCCGGGTGGGCTCCTTGGCGGGGACGGGAACCGTCTCCCTAGTGCAGCCGAATCGGGCGTAGGCAATCCCCAGGGCCAGGATCAGCGCTCCCGCCAGAAGAAGGGGCCAGGAGAAATTGAATAGCAGGGCGCCGCCGGTCAGCGCCGTCAGGGCCAGGACCAGGCACCACCGCTCCCATTTGGCGGGGAGCCGCAGCAGGGATAGCAGCGCCAGGGCCCCGATCAGGACCAGGCCCATCCGAATGGGGTCAGTGGCCTCCAGGGCCGTCGTATCGGAGAGCTCCTTGGCGGCGGTGGGCAGGAGCCAAAATTCCACCGCCGCCGCCAGGACATAGGAAAGAAGGACCCGCCGGGCCAGCCGGGGCACGATGGGCGTTTTTACCGCGTTCATGCCGCCGTCCCCCTTCCCAGGAGCCGCCGGGTCAGGGCGTCCAGCCCCTTGCCGGCAAGCAGGCTCAGAAGAAAAATGGGCAGGGTAACGCAGAGAAACAGAAGGGGATAGGCCTCCGGCCGGTGGAGCTGGGGCAGTCGGGCGTAGACCCAGCCGTCCAGCAGGTGGGACAGTAGATACCCCCCGTAGCATCCCCCGGCGGCCCAGGCCAGCGCCGGCCCCAGCCGGGGCAGGGGCAGATCATAGAGCCCCACGAACAGGAAAACGGTCATCAGGACGATCCAAATGTCCCCAAATTCCAAGGTCCAGGCCTGGTCCAGATTCCCGTCGGTGGAGAGGGTGGTCATGGTCCCTAAAAATACCGCGACGATCAGCGCCGCCCCCACCCCGGCCCACCAGGGCACTTTGGGCCGCTCTCGGGCCACGGCGGCCCCCAGAAGATAGTAGGCGGCGGGGTAGAGGGGCCGAAACTGCTCCGGAAACAGAGGCAGGGGCGTGAGCCGGGGCAGGGCCGTCACCGCCAGGACCCCCAAAACCAGCCAGGCCAGCTCCTTTCTGGTCTTCGCCGCCGCCAGGGCCAGGTTCAGCAGGGGACTTAGCAGGATCAGGCACAGATACATCCCCACATACCAGCCGTAGTACACTCCGGAGAAGGAGAAAAACCGGGTTGTCCAGACGGTCAGGCTCTGGACGTCCCCGAAAAGAAAGTGCCGCGCCGGGATGGACGCCGCCGCTGCTAGGCAGTAGCCCAGCAGCACCGGGAGAAGTCCCCGGAAAAACCCGGGTCCCAGGGGCTTTGTCCCTCGAAAATACCCGGTGAGCATACAAAACAGCCCCACGCAGGTCACGCTGAGCCACCGGACCGACCCGGCGGCCGCCATGGCCGCCCCAGTCTGGGGCTGGTAATAGTAGCCGTTAAACAAAAAGCTGTGAAAGGTGACCACCCCCAGCAGCGCCAGACAGCGCAGCAGGTCGGGGCCCGCCTGACGGGTTTTAGACATGAAAAAACCCTCCTTTGTCTGGGAGGGCAAAAAAGCCCGCCCGGTATCCTTCTTTCAGAATACTGGGCGGACCTTTCAAAAAACCCAATGGGAATCTTACAAATTTCTTTCAGTTTTGGAAAGCCTTACGGTGGCGGAAAACTGGTCCCCATCGACGGCCACGGTAAATTCGCCGCCTAAGGAGGCGGTATAGGTCTGGGCGATGGCCAGGCCCAGGCCGCTTCCGGGGGTGGAGCGGGCCTTGTCCCCCCGGGCGAAGCGCTGGGTGATCTCCTCCGGGGTGAAGTCCATTTCATAGGAGGCGATGTTGGTCAGCCGGATGGAGGCGGTCTGTTCGTCCTCCGTCACCGTCAGGTGGATTCGGGTGCCGGGGAGGGCGTATTTGGCGCAGTTGCCCAGCAGATTGGCCAGCACCTGATGGAGCCGGGTGCCGTCGGTGCGCAGGGGCAGCTGCTCGGCGCAGTAGTGGCGGCGGACCGAAAGGTTCGCCTCCCGGAGCCGGTCGTCGTAAAGGCCCAGGGTCTGCTCCAGCAGGCGGATCAAGTCGATATCCTGCATATTGGCCGGGGCCGCCCCGCTGGAGACCTTGGTCAGCTCGAATATGGAGTCCACCAGGCCCGTCATGTACCCGGCCCGGCTGGTCAGCTTTTCCAGCTGGCTCTGACCCTCGGGGGAGAGACGCTCGCTTTGCAGCAGCTCGGCGTAGCCCAAAATGGCGGTCAGGGGGGTGCGCAGGTCGTGGGACACGTTGGCGATCAGATCCACCTTGAACCGCTCGCTCTTCACGGCGGTCTCCACCGCCTCGGCCTGGCGCTGTTGCAGCGCCGCCAGGGCTTCCCGCTCGGATTGGAAGGGGCCGGGCGCCGTGGGGACCTCCCCGCCGAGGGACAGGTCCCGAATTTGGCGGGACAGCCGGTCCATGCCCCGGCAGAACCGGGCAAAGCACCACATGGCCGGCAGGCAGGCGGCGGCCAGCACCGCCCCGCCCCCCAGGGCCTGCCCCGGGACGGGCCACGCCGGGGCCAGGGCCAGCACCGCCGATATCAGAACGGTTCCCAGGGCCGTGGCCAGCAGCCCGGCGGCGTAGCTCCCCGGTCCGGGGGCAACCCGGACCCAGACCCGGTGGACCCAGGACCAGTCCGGGGAAAGCCGAACCCGGAGCCACCGCCGCAGCTCCCGGCAGCCCAGCAGCAGGGCCGTCAGCGGCAGCCAGCAGAACAGTAGCCCCCGGCCCAATTCGCCCCAGGTCAGGGGCAGCAGGGAAAAGCTGGATGGGTCCTGCAAAAACAGCAGAAGGAACAGCCCCACGCCCATCAGGGCCCCATCCGGGCCAATCCCCGGCCCCGCCCCCGCCGCGGGCAGGAACAGTACTGCCAACAGGGCCAGCGCGCCCCCCAGCAGGAAGCAGGCCAGGGCCGTCCCCCGGAGGATCCGGCCGGTCTGGGGACTGATGGGTTGCCCCGCCGTGGTGGGGACCTCCTGGGCGGTGACGGAGGTGGAATCCACCCCGGTGGCGTCGGGCGCGGTGGTTTCTTCCGGATGGGTGTCGGGCGCGGTGGTATCCTCCGAATGGGTGGGGGACTCGGTGGCAAAGCTGCTGCCGGGCTGGGTAGAGGACGCGGCGGTTTGAGAGGTGGCGGTACCCACAGCCCCGTCGGCGGCGGTCCGCAGCCCCAGCCCCAGGGTCAGCAGCAGGGCGGCCAGGCAGCACAGGGCCATTCCGCCCGTATTACGGCGCTTCCAGAACATATCCAATCCCCCAAATCACCTTGAGATATTCCGGCCGCCGGGGATCCAGCTCGATCTTCTCCCGGATGCGGCGAATGTGGACCATCACCGTGTTCTCCACGGCGTAGGCGTCGGCCTCCCAGACCCGTTCATAGATTTCCTCGGCGGAGAAGACCCGGCCCGGGCTGGCCATCATCAGCTCCAGAATCCGAAACTCCGTGGCGGTCAAATGCACCGGCTCCCCCCGGAGGGTCAGCCGCTTTTTCTCCTTCTCCAGCACCAGCTCCCCCACCCGGAGGCAGTCCCGGGCGGCTCCGTCCCGGGCGGAGCCCAGGAGCTGGTAGCGCCGGAGCAGGGCCTTCACCCGGGCCAGCAGCTCCTGCTGGAAAAAGGGCTTTACCAAATAGTCGTCGGCCCCGGCTTCCAGGCCCAGGACCCGGTCCGTGCCCTCGGCCTTGGCCGAGAGCATTAAAATGGGCACGTTGCTCTCCTGCCGGATGCGCAGGGTGGCGGCCAGGCCGCCGCACTTGGGCATCATCACGTCCATGATGATCAGTTCCGGCTTGAATTTTTCCGCCTGGGCCACCGCCGCCTCCCCGTCGAAGGCGGCCTGGACCTGATACCCCGCCCGCTCCAGCTCCGTTTGCAGCACCTGGACAATGGCCCGGTCGTCGTCCACCACCAGAATTTTAGGCCCCATTCAGCATTCCTCCCCGCCAAGCCGCTTTTCCACCAGCTCCAGAAAGGCCCGCATATATTTAGGCGGCTGCATCCCCTTGGGGATACAGGCGTAGAAATGATGGCGGTTTACATAATTTTTGATAGGATAGAAATAATCCTCCGGGTTGATATATAGATCCGAGCAGATCAAATACCCGGCGCTGGTCACGGTGGTCCGGCTGGCGATCTCCATGCTGTCGGTCTCCAGCAGAATTTGGGGGTGCAGATTTTCCTGCCGGAACAGCAGCTCCTGGATCACCCGGGAGTTGTGGTCCGGGGTCATGCAGATAAAAGGCCCCTGGGCCACCTGGCGCAGGTCGATGACCTCCCCGGAGGGCACCTGGGCGGCCAGGGGGCTGTCCTGCCCCGCCAGGATGCCGATGGTCTCCCGCTGGATCAGGTGATAGGTCAGGTCCGGGTGGGAGGGCACGGTGGAGGCCAGGGCCACGTCCACCTCCCCCTGGCGAACCATTTCCACCAGGGCGGCGCTGCCGGCCTCCCGCAGCTCCAGGGCCACATGGGGGAAGTCCCGAAAGAACTGGGGCAGGACCCCCGGCAGGATCCGGGCGCCCCGCTGCACGCTGATGCCCAGCCGGAGGCGGCCGCTGTCCTCCTGACGGATCTCCTGCAGCTCGTTTCGCATCCGTTCCTCGGCGCCCAGCATCACCGTGGCGGCGTAGAGATACCGTTCCCCGGCGTAGGTGGGCCGGAAGGGGCTCTTGGAGCGGTCGAAGAGCGCCAGCCCCACCTCCTCCTCAATCTGCCGGAGCATTTGACTCAGGGAGGGCTGGCTGATGTAGAGCTTTTTGGCGGCGGCGGTGATGCCCCCCTCCTGGGCGATGGTCTTGACGTAGAGGGCTTGCTTCAGGTTCATGGCGGACCTTCTTTCCTTCTTTTTCTACCCGCATTATAATATGGAATCGGGCCGCAGTCAAGGAAGGGCATATGAATTTTCTTATATTATTTATAGGAAGAATTGTATTTGACATATGGACGAATATCCCGTACCATAGTATCAGCGAAAATCGAAATTTGGCTAAAGGAGGATTGCCAATGGAAATTTTAAAACCGGCGGTGGCCGGCACCCTGGAGTCCAGCGACGCCCAGGTGACGGTGGAGCCCGGCGGGGAGGGCATTGAGCTTTCCCTGCAGTCCAGCGTTATGAACCAGTACGGCCGCCAGATCCGGCAGACTGTTCTGGACACCCTGGCCCGGCTGGAGGTCAGCGACGCCAAGGTCACGGTGGTGGACAAGGGCGCCCTGGACTGCACGCTGAAGGCCCGGGTGGAGTGCGCGGTGTTCCGCTCCTGCGGCGCGTCTGCGTCCGGGATTCCCTGGGGAGGTGCGGTGAGATGATTCCAAGACCCAAGCCTGAACGGTTCCGGCTCCGCCGGACCATGATGTTCATGAACGCCCAGAAGCCCGGCCTGATCAAGGACGCCTACATCTACGGCTGCGACTCCATCATGCTGGATCTGGAGGACGCGGTGGCGGAGAACCAGAAGGACGCCGCCCGCTTTTCCCTCTACCATGCCCTGACCACCATCGACTACGGCGATACCGAGGTCATCGTCCGGATCAACGGCCTGGACACCCCCCACTGGCAGGAGGATATCCGGGTCTGCGTGGCCGGCGGCGCCGACGGCATCCGCATCGCCAAGTGCGAGAGCGCCCAGGACGTGCTGACCGTAGAGCAGGCCGTGGAGGCGGCGGAGGAGGAGTTCGGCGTGGAAAAGGGCCGGACGCTGCTGATGGCGGCGCTGGAGAGCCCCAAGGGCATCCTCAACGCCTATGAGATCTGCGCCGCCTCTCCCCGGATGTTCGGCGTGGCCATCTCCGGCGGCGACTTCCGCAAGTGCATGCAGACGACCCCCCAGCCCGACGGGGTGGATCTGCTGGTGGCCCGGGGCCAGATGCTCATCGCGGCCCGGGCGGCGGGCGTCCAGTGCTTCGACACCGTCTTTACCAATCTGGACGACCAGGCGGGCTTTGAGGCCGAGGTCCGGCAGAACAAGGCCATGGGCTTCGACGGCAAGAGCCTGATCAATCCCAAGCAGATCCGCTATGTCCACCAGGTCTTTGCCCCCACCCAGAAGGAGATCGTCCAGGCGGAAAAGATCGTCCGGGCCTACCGGGAGCAGTCCGCCGCCGGTGTGGGCGTGTTCACCGTGGACGGCAAGATGATCGACATTGCGTTTATCCCCGGAGCGGAGCGCACATTACGGCTGGCGAGAGCCTGCGGATTGTATGAGGGGGATCTGGTATGAAAAACGCGGTAGGAAGAGAAATTCCCGATTACCTCCTCACCGGCGGCAAGGAGGTCTATCAGGGCAAGAATTACATGGACGGCAAGTACATCCAGAAGGCGTCTCCCCGGACCCGGCGGTATGAAAAGCCCCAGGAGAGCAAGCTGGTGGATTCCATCAAGGCCGCCCTGGAGCAGTGCGGCGCCAAGGACGGCATGACCTTCAGCTTCCACCACCATCTCCGGGACGGGGACTATGTGGTGAACATGGTGATGGCGGCGGCTATCGAGGAGCTAGGGCTCAAGGACCTGACCATCGCCGCCACCAGCCTGGGCAACGCCCACGATCCCATTGCCGACTATATCGAGCAGGGCAAGGTCATCGGCATCCAGACCTCCGGCATCCGGGGCCGGATGGGCGAGGTGGTCTCCGCCGGCAAGCTGAAGACCCCCGCCATTATCCGCAGCCACGGCGGCCGCCCCCGGGCCATTGAGGCCGGGGAGGTCCATATCGACATCGCCTTTGTGGCGGCCCCCACCAGCGACTGCGTGGGCAACTGCCGGGGCATCGGCGGCAAGTCCAACTGCGGCAGCATGGGCTACGCCATGACCGACGCCAAGTACGCCGACCATGTGGTGGTGGTCACCGACTGCCTGGTGGACTTCCCCAACATGCCCGCCTC
>CANQXH010000034.1 GCA_947627745.1 uncultured Oscillospiraceae bacterium | reverse complement strand
CAAACTTCCGTTCAAACTACCTTACTAAAGTTTAAGGTGCTTCTCGTCTTGACGTTATTCAATTCGCAAGGTGCATGGCCGCTTCAAGAGCGGGCGTTTATTAGGATAGCACAGGAAACCAAATTTGTCAAGAATTTTTTTCGCTTTCCGGCAAATTTTTTGGTTTCCCGCCGGAACCCTGATCGTTTTTCCGCCCGGCTCCGAGCGCTCCGTTATCTTAACAGAAAGCACCAGATTTGTCAAGCGTTTTTTGCGACTTTTTTAAGTTTTTTCGTGCCCCGGGTCAATACCGGTATCAGGATCCAAAAAAGCAGACAGCCGCCGGCCAGAATCTCCCCGGGCAGGTCGATCTCCAGCAGCAGCCAGAATGCCGACAAGGCCGCCAGACCGTAGGCGCCTCCGGTCCCCCACCCCTCGCGAATTGTTTCAGCCAAATGGCCCGCCGCCGCGCAAAGAAAACTGAGAAGGCAGAAAAAGCCCATGGTCAGCCCCGCGGAAACCAGGGCCTCGAACCGCTCCGCCACCCCAAAGAGGGACAAGCCCTTGCTGAAGGTATAGAAGGGCACCGCCTCCTGGGCGGCCACCTGGGGAGAGAGGACCGCCAGGGTGATCACCGACGCCAGGATTCCCAGGCCGCCGATCCCCGCCAGGGCCAGCGGTGCGGCAGCGGTCTTTTGCCTGGGGAGGAACCCGGCGACCGCCGGGAGCAGGTAGATCGCTACCACGCCCAGAGGCGGAAGAGACCAATCGGGGGCCAGGTTTTCCCCCTTTCCGTCCCGGGCGCCGCCGAAGAGCACCAGGGCGTACAGTCCCACCAGGAACCAAAACAGAATGCTTCCGGCTCTGGCGGCCCGGTCTGCCCCGCGGCTTCCCGCCATTGCCGCCAATACCAGCACCGTCAGGGGAATCAGGGGGCCGCCCTGGGCGGTGGGCCAGCAGCCTGCCAGCCATTTGGCCATCTCCCCTGCCGCCAGGGCCAGCCAAATAAATTGGAGCCAGGCCGTTCCCCTTCCGGGCCGTGCGTTCAGGGCGGTCACCCCCCAGCAGAGACACAGGCAGATCACCGCCGTCAGACTCAGGAGCGGGTAGCCGCCCCGACCGGCGAAATAGGCCACCGGGGCGGTCATCGCGGCAAAGATCCAGGCCCAAAGCCGGGCCTGGGGAATTTTTTCACTCCACAAGTCGCATCTCTCCCAGTTTAAAACGTAGTATGGGGATTCTGGTCTCCCCCGCCCGCAAATCCAATAGGGTCACCCCCGGCTCGTGGGCGGACAGGTATTCGTTGATCTCCCACAAGTCCGTTTTGGAAATGTCTCCCACCCCCAGGCACACGCCGCAGGCGGGCCGCAGATACTCCGGAAGCTCGTTTAACAGATCTTCGCAGCTGGGGCTCAGCAGCAGCGTATCCGCCGTTTCCAGGAAAATCTTCCCGGCGGCCCCGGCCTTCAGGTCCCGGAAGGCCGCCGCCAGATCCGCTCCCCTGCCGGAATCCCCGGTGTCCGTGGAGATCTCCAGCATGCCGCCGGTTCGGTTGAGATAGAGCAGCTCCACCGGCTGGAGCTCGGCGGCGTCGGTACCGGAAAAGGGGACGCCCCCCGCCACAGCCCCCAAAAGCAGGGCGGCCAAAAGAAAAAACCACTTCTTCATCGCTGATTCCTCCCGTCCTGAGGGTTCAGATCCGGGTTGCGCCGCTTTTTTCGGTCCAGCCGGGGGCGGAGAATGGAGGCGTTTTTCACATTGGAAAAGGGCGCCAGATAGGCTACGCCCAAGCTGGTCAGCCCGGACAGGTGAATGATTAGGCCAATCAGCCCTACCGTCACGCCAAAAAGGCCCGCCAGCGCCCCCAGCACCGCCAGGGCAAACCGCCACAGCCGCACCGCCTCCGCCAGGTCCCGGTTGGGCTGGACAAATCCGCAGATCCCCGCCACGCTGACCGCGATCAGCGCCGCTGGAGAGATGAGCTTGGCCTCCACCGCCGCCGTGCCCACCACGATGCCCCCGATAATGGAGACCGACTGGCCGATGGCCTGAGGCAGATGGATGCCCGACTCCTGGAGCAGCTCAAAGGCGATCAGCAGTCCCAACACCTCCACCGCTGTGGAAAAGGGCACGGACTCCTTGCTCTCAATGATCGCCCGGAGCAGGGGCAGGGGCATCATCTCCTGGTGGAAGGTGGCCATGGCAATAAACAGCCCCGGCAGCAGCAGACCCAGCAGCAGCGCGCAGTAGCGCAGCACCCGGATGCAGGAGGCGGAGACAAAGTCCACCCCCCGGTCCTCCCCGCTGGACATGAAATACCCCAGGTCCACCGGGGCCAGGTAGCCCAGGGGCAGGCCGTCCACGATCAGGCCCACCCGGCCCTCCAGGATTCCCTGGCAGAAGGTGTCCGTCCGCTCGGTGTACTGCAAAAGGGGAAAGGCTGTTGGGCGGGAACCGCTGATATATTCCTCCACCGCCGCCGGGGACAAAAAGCCATCCACGTCGATTTCGTCCAGCCGGGTCTTCATCCGCTCCACCAGGTCGGGGTCGGTGACGCCCTTTAAGGATACCACCGTCACATTGGTCAGGCTCCGGCGGCCCACCTTGGTCTCGTAGAGCCGCAGATCCGGGGAGCGGAGATGGCGGCGGACCAGGCTGGTATTGGAGCGCACCGTCTCCACAAAGGCGTCCTTGGGGCCCTTGACGGTGTTCTCCACCTCCGGGGCGGAGGGGCCCCGCTTTTCCCCGGTCTTGACCTCAAAGGCGATGGCTCCCACCCCGGGGAACAGCACCACGCAGAAGCCGTTGACCAGCTTGAGGGCCACGGTGTCCAAATCCTGGCAGGGATCGGCAACGGCGTTGTACACCGCGCCACGGAGGGCCTTTTCATAGAGGTCTTTGAGACTTTCCGCCTCCAATATTTCCGCGATAGGCTTGAGGACATATTCGGAGATGTCCCCGCCGGACACCAGGCCGTCGATGGCGTAGGCGTAAAGGGTCCACGGACCGCACTTCAGGTCCCGAGGTACAAAATCTCCGGCTCCTTCAAAAATGGCGCGGATATTTTCATCGTTCATCTCCCCCGGATAGGCTGGGTCCGGCCTGGGCGTGGGCTGTTCCATTTTTCTTCCCCTCTTTCTTTCCTGAAAAGTTTTCCCGGAACCGGCGAAATTATGAAAGACGATTGCTTTTTTCCCGGGAAAATGGTATGATAGCGGAAAAGGAGGTCTGGATATGAAGATTTGCCGCCTTTCCGTCAAGCGGATGGCAAATTACGCCGGTCTTTCGGCCCAATATGAGAATCCCCAGCCTCATCCCTGCGATTTGGCCCTAGGACAGGTTTTCTACACCCGGGGCCGGCAGCCCGCGGGACTGTGCGACAGCGCCTGGGCCACCCTCTCCCCCTTCGTCATGGCCCTGGGCAACGGCGCCGCCGGGCTTTACGACGGCTGGATGAAAGATCCCGCCTCCGCCATGGTCTCCTGCAACGATGGGTTCCGGCCGGTGAGCTTTCTGGTGGAGGCCCTGGAAGAGCCCCTGATCCGGCCTCTGGAGCCGGAGGACGCCGGTCAAATGGAGGACCTTCCCTTTGCCGCATGGCAGTCTCCCGGAATGGCATTTGTGGCGGCGCTGGGGGGACGAATCGTAGGCTTCTGCGGCTACGGCCCCTCCCGGGACGAGGACAAAAAGGGCTTCGGGGAAATCGATTCCATATATATATTGAAAGGTGCCCAGGGACTGGGCATTGGAAAAAGGCTGCTGGACGCCGCCTTCCGGGAGCTGCTCCCCGGGCTGGGTGTGACCGTCTGGGCGCCGAAGGAAAACCGCTCCGCCATCGAGTTTTTTGAGAATTACGGCTTTCAGGCAGACGGGGCGGAAAAAAGCAACCATTCAGGGAAGGACGCCGCCATTCGGATGGTGTGGAACAGTCGGGAGGATCTGCCATGGCCCATTTGATCGCCGCAGTCTCCACCGGCTCCCAGCGCACTGCCATTGGCATCCTGCGGCTGTCCGGGGCGGGCTGCGCCCAGGCTGTGGAGCAGGTGTTCCGGGCCAAAAGCGGCATCCCATTCTCCCAAGCGCCGGCGCGGAAGCTGATCCTGGGGACTCTGTTGGACAGCCGGGGTCGGCCCATTGATCAGTGCGTAGCGGTGCGGTTCCAGGCGCCCAGCAGCTACACCGGCGAGGACGGGGCGGAAATCCAGTGCCACGGCGCGCCCGCCGTTCTAGCGGCGGGGCTGGAGGCGCTGTACCGGGCCGGAGCCCGGCCCGCCCAGCGGGGGGAATTTACCAAACGGGCCTTCCTCAACGGACGGCTTGGTCTAACGCAGGCGGAGGCGGTGATGGATCTCATCGACGCGGAGACCCCGGACGCCGCCGTCAACGCCGCCGGGCAGGTGGAGGGCGTTTTGCAAAGGCGGCTGGCCCCCGTTTATCAGGAGCTGGTGGATCTTTGCAGCCACTTTCACGCGGTCCTGGACTACCCCGATGAGGAGATCGACGATTTTTCCCTCCCCGCCTACGCCGGAATCCTGGAATCCTGCCGGGAGCGTCTCCAAAAGCTGCTGGCCACCTATGACCGGGGCCGGGTGCTGAAAAACGGCGTCTCCGCCGCCCTGGTGGGGCGGCCCAACGTGGGCAAATCCAGCCTGCTCAACGCCCTGGCGGGGTTTGACCGGGTCATCGTCACGGACATTCCCGGCACTACCCGGGACACGGTGGAGGAAAGCGTGCTGTTGGGCTCCGTCCGGCTGCGGCTGACGGACACCGCCGGGATCCGGTCCACCGCCGATCCTCTGGAAAAGCTGGGGGTGGAGCGGTCGAAAGCGGCGGCGGAGGGTACGGAGCTGGCCATTTTCGTCTGCGACGGCGCCCAGCCTCTGACAGCCGAGGACCGGGAGGCTATGGCCCTTTGCCTGTCCGCCCCCAAATCCATCGGCCTGATCAACAAGGCGGATCTGCCACCGGCGGTGGAGCCGAAGGAGCTGCCCTTCCCCTTGGTCTTTTCCGTCAGCGCCCGTACCGGCGCCGGATTGGAGGATTTTTCCCGGGCAGTGGAGGAGCTGTTCGGGGGCAGCGTGCCTGTGGACGGATCGATTCTGACCAACCCCCGGCAGTTTGACGCCATCCGCCGGGCGGAGGCGGCCCTGGGCCGGGCGCTGGAAGCCCTGGACCTGACCCCGGACGCGGTGCTGACCGACGTGGAGGCCGCCATGGAGGCCATGGGCGAGGTCACCGGCGCCACCGTCCGGGAGGACATCACCGCCAGGATTTTTGAACGCTTCTGCGTGGGAAAGTGAGTGCTATGATCTATTTAGACAATTCCGCCACCACCCGGCCCTGTCCCCAGGCGGTGGAGGCGGTGAGCCGGGCCATGACGGAGGACTGGGGCAACCCCAGCGCCCTCTATGATTTCGGCATCCGGTCTGCCCGGGCCCTCCGGGCCGCCCGGGGCCAGGTGGCCGCCGCCCTGGGTGGGGAGCCGGGACAGGTGTTCTTCACCTCCGGCGGCACCGAAGCGGACAACTGGGCCTTTTTCGGCACCGCCAAAAAGCTGGGCAAGCGGGGAAAGCACATCATCACCACCGCCGTGGAGCATCCGGCGGCGCTGAACTGTGCCAAGGCTCTGGAGGCCCGGGGCTTTGAGGTGACCTACCTGGCTCCCGACGCCCTGGGCCGGCTCTCGACAGATGCGCTGGAGCGCGCTCTGCGGGCGGACACCATTCTGGTGTCCGTGATGCTGGTGAACAACGAGACCGGGGCCGTGATGCCCGTTTCCCAAATGGCCCGCCTGGTCCACCGCCGCTGCCCCGAGGCGGTTTTCCACACCGACGCCGTGCAGGGCTTTCTGAAAGTCCCCTTCCAAGCCAAAACCCTGGGGGCGGATCTGATCACCGTCTCCTCCCACAAAATCCACGGCCCCAAGGGAGCGGGGGCGCTGTACATCAGCCCCCGGCTGGGGTTCTTCCCGCCGCTGCTCCAAGGAGGCGGCCAGGAGGGGGGCTTCCGCAGCGGCACCGAGGCCACCCCTGCCCTTTTCGGCTTCGGCGCCGCCTGCAAGGCGGTGTCCGAGACATTCCGGGCGGATGCCCAGCGGGAAAAGGAATTGTTGGAATGGACGATTGTAGAGTTATGTAAACTTAAAGGGGTTCAGATCCTGGGGGCCCATGACGCGCCCCACATTTTAAGTCTCTCCATTCCCGGGGTGCCTGTGCAGAACACCATCAATCTGCTGCAAGAGCGGGGCATTTGCGTCTCCGCCGGCTCCGCCTGCGCCAAGGGCCATCGGAGCCACGTCCTCTCGGCCATGGGCCTGCCGCCGGAGACGGTGGACGGGGCCTTCCGGGTCTCCCTCAGCCGGGAGACCACCCAGGTGGAGATGGAAGCGCTGGTGGAAGGCGTCAAGGGCGTTTTGGCCTGGAAAAACCGGTAAATTTTCCCGGCTGTCCGGCGGGCAGCCGGGATTCGCTGTTTATGGGGAAGACTTTTTTCCTTTTTTCTGCTATCCTAAAATATATAAAGGAGGCGTTATTATGGATCTAAAGGTCATCGGCGCGTTTTTGGCCAAGCTGCGGAAGGACCGGGGCATGACTCAAGAGGCTCTGGGGGAGACGCTAGGAGTCAGTGGAAAAACGGTCTCCCGGTGGGAGACGGGCGTCTATCTGCCGCCGGTGGAGATGCTGGAGGCGCTGAGCAAGCTCTACGGGCTCACCATCAACGAGCTTCTGGCGGGCCGGGCTTTGGACGAGAAGGACTTTCCCGCTGCTGCGGAGGAGGCCATCAAGTCCGCCCTGCGGGAAAGCGCTTTTTCTTATAAGGATCGCGTGGCGTATTTCACGGAAAAGTGGAAAAAGGAGCATTTCCTTTCCAATCTTCTGCTGGGCGCCCTCTATATTCTGGCGATTGTTTTCCTCTGGGTCCGGGTCAGCGTCACGGGCTGGATCGTCCTCGTCACCCTTCTGGGCCTGGGCGGGATCGCCTGGCGGCGGAATCAGATGATGAGCTATGTGGAGGCCCATTCCTTCGACGGGCGGCCGGTGGCCGCTGACAATGCGCACCGGGATGTCTGAATTCGTCCCCCTTGCGCTCTGCCCGGTATCGGCGGTGCGGTGGTTATGTTCCGGTCGTTTTCGGCCGGTGGCCGCGGACAATGCGCACCGGGATGTCTGAATTCGTCCCCCTTGCGCCCGGCCCGGTATCGGCGGTGCGTCTCAAAAATTTAACCCGGCGGGAAACCCGCCGGGCTAAATTTTAATGGGCGAATTGGCTGTTGTAGAGTTCAAAGTAGAACCCGCCCTTGCGCAGCAATTCCTCATGGCGGCCTTGCTCGATGATCTGGCCATCCTTCATGACCAGGATGATGTCCGCCTCCCGGATGGTAGACAGCCGGTGGGCCACGATAAAGCTGGTGCGGCCCGCCATCATGGCGTCGAAGGCCCGCTGGACTTGCAGCTCCGTCCGGGTATCGATGGAGGAGGTGGCCTCGTCCAGGAACAGCATGGGCGGCAGGCAGAGCATCACCCGGGCGATGCACAATAGCTGCTTCTGGCCCTGGGACAAGGCACCGCCGCTCTCCCCGATGGGGGTATCGTAGCCCTGGGGCAGCCGCCGGATAAAGCCGTGGGCGTGGGCCTGCTTGGCCGCGGCGACGATCTCCGCCCGGGTGGCCTCCGGTTTGCCCATGGCAATATTCTCCGCCACGGTGCCGGACTGGAGCCAGGTGTCCTGGAGCACCATGCCCACGCTCCGCCGCAGGTCCCGGCGGCTCATGGTCTGAGTGTCCACCCCGTCCAAAAGGATCCGGCCTCCCTGGGGATCGTAAAAACGCATCAAAAGGTTAATAAAGGTGGTTTTGCCGCAGCCCGTGGGGCCAACGATGGCCACCCGCTGGCCGGGGCGGACCGAGAGGGAGAAGTCCCGGATCAGGGGCTTTTCCGGCGTATAGGAAAATTCCAGATCCTGAATCTCCACCCCGCCGGTGAATTTCTTCGGGTGGGCGGGTTCCTGGGGGTCCGGGTCCATGGCGGGAGCCTCGATCAGCTGGAACACCCGGCCGGCGCAGGCCAAGGAATTTTGCAGCTCCGCCACCACCCCGGAGATCTCATTAAAGGGCTTGGTATATTGGTTGGCATAGCTGAGAAAGCTGGTCAGGTTTCCCACGGTGATGCCCCCCGTCATAGCGGACAGGGCCCCAGTCAGGCCCACGCCGGCATAGACCAGGGCATTGACGAACCGGGTGCTGGGATTGGTGATGGAGGAGTAGAAAATGGCCTTGAGGGCGCTTTTTTCCAGCCGGGTATTGATTTTGTCAAAATCTGCCAGAGTAGCCTCCTCATGGGAAAAAGCCTGGACGGTTTTCAGGCCCCCCACCGTCTCGTTGATCAGGGCGGTCTGCGCCCCCTGGGCGGCGGTCTGTTCCCGGAACAGGTCATAGGTGCGCTGGGCGATAAATTTCGCCACCAGCAGAGACACCGGGGTAATGGCGACTACCACCAGGGCGATCTGCCAGCGGATGGCCAGCATCAGGCCCAGGGTACCTAAAATGGTGGTGATGCCGGTGAAAAACTGGGTAAAGCCCATGAGCAGGCCGTCGGCAAAGCTGTCCACGTCCGCCACCACCCGGCTGACGATATCCCCCTGGGGATGGCTGTCCAGATAGGACAGGGGCAGTCTCTGCAAATGGCGGAACGCCTCCTCCCGGATCTGCTGGGTCACCCGGTAGACCGTGCGGTTGTTCATCTCCTGCATCAGCCACTGACTCACCGCCCCCAGGGCGGCGCAGAGCAGAATCCGGGATAAAATGGCCGCCACGGCGGCAAAATCCACGTTCCCGGGTCCCACGATCTGGTCCACCGCCTCCCCTACCAAGATGGGGATTCGCAGGCTCATGGCCACATATCCCGTGGCAAGGACCAGGGAGGCGGCGATCTTCCACAGGTGCCGCCGCACCCGGAGCAGGACCTTTTTCAGGATCTGCCACTGATTTTGCTCATTCATGGGCGGCCTCCTCTCTGGGGAACTGGGAATAGTAGATCTCCCGGTACACCGGGCAGCTTGCCAGCAGCTGCCCGTGGCTCCCCTGCCCCACCAGCCTGCCCTCGTCCAGCACCAGGATCTGATCCGCGTACCGCACCGAGGCCGCCCGCTGGGAGACCACGAATACTGTGGGCTTTTCCGGCAGATTTTTGATGGCGCTTCGCAGCCCGGCGTCGGTGGCGTAGTCCAGCGCCGAGGCGCTGTCGTCCAGAATCAGAATCCTAGGCCTTCGGACCAGGGCCCGGGCGATGGTCAGCCGCTGGCGCTGGCCCCCGGAAAAGTTGGCCCCGCCCTGGGAAACCGGGCTGTCCAGCCCGCCCTTGTCCCGGACTACCTCCCCAGCCTGGGCGGTCTCAAGGGCCTGCCAGAGCTCCTCGTCCGTGGCGCTGCCGTCGCCCCAGAGCAGATTTTCCCGGATGGTGCCCTGGAACAGCTCGGACCGCTGAGGCACCATCCCGATCCCCCGCCGAAGGGTCTGCCGGTTCAGGCTGTCCACCGGCCGGCCGTCCAGCAGCACCTGGCCGGAGGAGGCGTCGTAAAACCGAGGGATCAGGTTCACCAGGGTGGTCTTGCCGGAGCCGGTGCCGCCAATGACGCCGATGGTCTGCCCGGGCCGGGCCTGGAAGGAAATGCCCTCCAGGGCCGGCGCGGCGGCTCCGGCATAGGAAGCGGTCACGTTCCGAAATTCCACGCCGCCTAGGGGCGGCTGGGCGTCGGGGCCGTCGGTCTGGAGGGCCTGGACCTCCAGCAGGGCCTGCACCCGGTTGCCGCAGGCGGCGGCCTTGGTCATGTTGATGATCAGATTGGCCATCTTCACCAGTTCCACCAGGATCTGGGACATATAGTTGTACAGCGCCACCACCAGGCCCTGGGTCAGCACGCCGGCCTCCACCCGCAGCGCCCCCACCTGGATGAGCGCCGCCACGGCCAGATTCAAAATGGCAAAGGTCAGGGGGTTCATCAGCCCCGAGACCCGCCCGGCCAGAAGCTGCCGCTCCTTGAGAAGCTCCGTCCGTTGAGAGAAGGTCCGAATTTGGTCGTCCTCCTTGCAGAAGGCCCGCAGCACCCGTACCCCCGCCAGATTTTCCCGGGTGGCGGCGGTAATGCCGTCCAGCCCCGCCTGGACCCGGCGGTACATGGGCATGGTGAATAGCATGATGCCGAACACCACCAGGCACAGCGCCGCGATCAGTACCACAAACACCAGCGCCGCCTGAAAATCGATGGTAAAGGCCATGATCATGGCCCCGAACACCACAAAGGGGGACCGCAGCAGCAGCCGAAGCGTCAAATTCACCCCGTTTTGCACCTGGTTGATATCCGAGGTCATGCGGGTGACCAGAGTCGCGCCGCCCAAGGCGTCCTGCTCGGTATAGCCCAGGGACAGAATATGGGCCATCACCGCGTGGCGCACCCGGGCCGCGAAGCCCACGGCGGTCCGGGCGGCAAAATACTGGGCGGTGATGGCGCAGACCAGGCCCACCAGCCCCAGCAGCACCATCAGAAGGCACATCCGCACGATAAACCCCCGATCCCCGGCGGCGACGCCCTCATCCACGATCCGGGCCACCACCAGGGGGATCAGCAGCTCAAATACCGCCTCCAGCAGCTTGAACAGGGGCCCCAGGGCGCAATCCCGCCCGTAGCCCTTCATATATTTCAGCAGTTTGATCAAAAAAGCCACCTCGCAGTCCAAGTATTCGTATTATAACACGGCCCGCGGAATTTGGCAACGCGGGAAGAAATTTCTGTTGACTTTTTCCCTGTTTGCGGCTATAATACGGAGGTAAAAAAACGCTACTGTGGCTCAGTCGGTAGAGCAGCTGATTCGTAATCAGCAGGTCGCCGGTTCAAGTCCGGCCAGTAGCTCCACGCCGCCGCAAGCATATCTCGCTTGTGGCGGCTTTTTTTCACGCGCCCATGAAAAAGCGCCCCTTCCCGGGGGATCCCCGGGAAGGGGCGCTGCGCGATTCTTTATACTTTTGGCTTTCTTCAGCCGCTGACAGGCGGGTTTACTTCTTGGGATAGAGGTAATACCGGGTAGTCCAATCCCGCATCTGATCGTGGGTCTCCTTCTGGAAGATATATCCGGTGTTGTCGAAGGCCTCCGCGAATTTGGCATGGTAATAGACTATCCAGATATCCCGGTTCCGCTCCTGCTGGCTTTCGATGATCTTCAGCGCCACCTGCTCGGTGATCTGCTTTCCGAAGGGATTGAACAGATAAAACACGTCATAATCCGCGTAATGGTCAAAATCCAGCACATTGGAATAGATGCAGTCCACATCCATATTCAGCTTCTTCATATTGTTTCTGGCGATCTCCAGAAGATGGGGGTCCAGGTCCACGCCGGCGACCTTCTTAAAGCCGCACTCCACCGCGCATTTCATGCACATGCCCTTGCCGCAGCCCAGGTCCACAAAGGCGGACTGGCTCGGATCAATGGGCAGTTCCTTCAGCATCCGCTTCATGTCGTCCGCGTCCGTCATGCTGTAACCGTGGAACGCGGCCACGTTTCTCTGGAGTTCACCTACATAAAGCATACTGAAATCCAGCCCGTGCATCCGTTCCCCGATGTACTGATACAGAAACTTCGCCCAGCGCCTGGCCCGAACAAAAATATTGGTATTTCCCATTCTCTGTGAAACCGCCTTTCCTAAGTATGATTAAAAAAGTTAAAAAATCATACGATCCATCAAAAAACGGCAGAGTCCAAACAGAAACACTTGCTTATACTTGCAAAAAGCAGCCACAAACAGCGGAAATATACGAAAAAGTATACCTTTTCGTAATGCGCTCGGACCCTGTCCGCAAAGGATTGTATCATATAAAAAGTAATTTGTAAATACCAATTTTTGACTTTTTTAGACATGACGGAAAGGTATACGTTCCGGTTATTCCCTGATCCGATGGGCTTCCGGCGGGTCCCGTCGGAAGCTTTTTTTCAGGCCCGTAAAACGGCTTTCCCCCTCGGTGTGTCCTGCCGGATACACCGAAGGGGGAAATCTTTTAGGTTTTCGCGTTGCTGACGATTTGGTAATAGGCGTTGGAGGTCAGCCGGTAGACCAGCAGGTAAAAGCCCCCGAAGACCAGGATACACACCCCGTTCACCGCCAGCAGCAGCGGCAGATTGTCCAGGTTGAACAATATCAGCAGCCGGTAGATCAGAGGAAAGGCAAAGCACAGATGCAGTACCGTGGCGGCCAGGGGCAGGAAAAAGACCGTGCGGACCTGGGAATCAACGCTGTGGCGGATGTCCTGGGGCGTCATACCCACCTTTTGCATCACGCCGAAGCGGGCCTGATCCTCATAGCCCTCGGAGATCTGCTTGTAGTAGAGGATCAGCACCGTAGCCGCCAAAAAGACGATGCTGAGCAAGATCCCCAGATAGAGCAGCCCGCCGAAGGTGGCGTAAAAGTCCTGGCGGTTGCCCTCCCGGCTCTCCGTCTGAATATAGTCGTAGGGGAATTGGTCATGGGTAAGGGCCGGTTTCTCCGGACCCTGAGCCTGAAAAAGCTCCTCGGTGAGTAGGCTGTCCAGCCGACCGATCAGGTCCATCTGAGTCTCCGGCCCGGCGTCGGTATCGAACCGATAGCACCAAAAGGGGTTGTAGGTGTGCCCGCCGCCGGAATCCCGGAAGTCCTCGATGGGGGCCAGGAGCCGCTCCACATCGTAAGTCACCAAATAGAAGCTGTTGACCACGTCCACGGCCGCCTCCCCGTTCACCGCGGAAAACGCATTGATCGGTCGGACACGGTACTTGGGCCCGTCCTCCAGGGCGAAGGTGTCGTCCGGGTACGCCCCCCGCAGGGCGTAGACCAGCAGCTCGTCCTCCGCCAGCGCCGCCTCCTGGCCGGTCAGGCGGTTGTAGGTGTCCAGAGAGAGGACGTAAAAGGTAAAGAGCTTCCCATAGTCCACCATTTCGTCCGCATACTCCGTGTAGTTCTCCTTCACCCGGCCCTGCTCCAGCAGGCCGGAGAAGGAAACCTGGGTGTAATCCACCACATTTTCCTGCTGAAATCCGTAGCTGTCGCCCAGCTCCCCGATCCGGCGCCGGACCGTGTCCAGGTCGGCCTTCTCCAAATCGGCGTAGCCCTCAAAGGCCACGCTGATATTGATCTGCCGGGGATAGCGGGCCAAAAGGCTGTCCTCCGTACCGACGTAGAGGCAGCTGGTGCTGGAAAGCATCACCAGCACCATGGTGCAAAGGATGCAGATGGAGGCCAGCCCCGCCCCGTTGCGGCGCATCCGGTAGACCATGGAGGCCACGGAAACGAAATGATCCTTCTGATAATAGTACCGGGTGTTTTTTTGCAGGCCCCGGCACAGCGCCACAGACCCGGAAATGAACAGCAGGTACGTCGCCACAATCACCAGCGCCACCGCGATAAAGAACCACACCATCACCTCCAACGGCTGCCGCAGGGTCACCGCCAGGTAATAGGCAAAGCCCAGCAGGATCACGCCCAGCGCCGCCAGGACCCAGTTGGCCTTGGGGGGCTTCTCCCCCGTGTTCTCCCCCCGGAGCAGAGTCACGGGGTTCGTGAGCCGCACCCGGAACAAATTCACCAAGAAGATCAGAAGAAAAATGACCCCAAAGGCCTTGGCCACGTACCAGGCAACACCAAAATCGAAGGTCAGCCGGAAGTCAGGCCCCTCGTGGACCACCGCCAGCAGCCCCGCCTGGGCCAGCTTGAACAGCGCCGTCCCCAGGAACACGCCCCCCAGCAGGCAGAGGAAATACACCGTCAGCGTCTCAAAGAACATGGTGACGCCCACATGGCCCTTGCCCATACCCAGGACATTATAGAGCCCATATTCCTTCATCCGCCGCCGGAGGATAAAGGAATTGGAGTAGAACAAAAACAGGGCGGAAAACAGCAGCATAATAAAGACGCCCAGGCCCAAAAACTGCTGGGCCCGGCTGCCACCGGCGGTGGAGGACAGGACCGGGTCCACCGCCAGGGCCCCGACGATGTAGTTCATGGCCACGGTTCCCATGCCCGCCAGCAGGTACGGGCCGTACAGCCGCCCGTTTTTCCGGATCCCGCTCCAGGCCAGGCGGGGGTAAAACAGCAGCCTTTTCATTGCTCCTCCCTCCCGGTGGCCAGGGCGGTGAGGGCGTCCGTGATCCGCTGATAAAACTCCTGGTCGGTGCAGCCGCCCCGGTAGAGCTGGTGGAACACCTGGCCGTCCTTGATGAACAGCACCCGTCCGGCGTGGCTGGCGGCCTTGACGGAGTGGGTCACCATCAGCACCGTCTGCCCTTCCCCGTTGATCTGGGCAAAGAGATTCAGCAGCTCGTCGGTGGCCTTGGAGTCCAGGGCTCCGGTGGGCTCGTCCGCCAGCAGCAGCCGGGGGCGGGTGATGAGGGCCCGGGCCACGGCGGCCCGCTGCTTCTGGCCGCCGGAGATCTCATAGGGGTACTTCTTTAACAGCTCCCCGATGCCCAGCTTTTCCGCCAGAGGCGTCAGCCGGTCCCGCATCTCCCAGTAGGGCCGGGAGGCCAGGACCAGGGGCAAATAGATATTGTCCTCCACGGTAAAGGTGTCCAGCAGATTGAACTCCTGGAACACAAAGCCCAGATTGTCCCGGCGGAAGGCCGCCATGGCCCCCTGGCCGATCTTGCTTAGGTTCCTGCCGTCCAGGTACACCGCCCCGGCGGTGGGACTGTCCAGCGCCGCCAAAATGTTCAGAAGGGTGGTCTTGCCGCTGCCGGACTCGCCCATGATGGCTACGAACTCCCCCTCCTCCACGCAGAAGGAGACATTGGTCAGGGCCTCCACCTTTTGCGCGCCCAAACGGGTGGTATAGACTTTTTTCAGATTCTCCACTTCCAAAATGCGCATAAGTCAACCTCCTTTGATGGCGCTATTGTAACAGACCGGGGAACCGCAAGGCCATGGATTCGCCTTACATTTTCCCCGGTCAAACGAACAAAATTGTCACATTTACTCCCCGTTGAACCGCTCCCGGTCCAGGCGGAGGCGGATGGCAGTCCCCTTCCCCGGCTCCGATTCGGCGGCAATGCCGTGGCCCAGGTTTCCGCAGATCCGGCGGCAGAGGTAGAGGCCGATACCGCTGGCCCGCTTGTCGGTCCGGCCATTGAAGCCAGTGTAGCCCATTTCAAAAATACGGGGCAGATCTTCCGGAGCGATGCCAATGCCCGTGTCCCGGACGCAGAGGGTCCCGGGCTCCTCCCAGGTGACGGAAATACTGCCGGCGGGGGTGTATTTCAGGGCGTTGGACAGCAGCTGCTCCACCACGAAGCACAGCCACTTTTCATCCGTCAGGACTTTTTGGTGGATGGGCGCATAGTCCAGCCGGATCTTCTTGCGGATAAACTGGGGCGCGAACCGGCGGATGGCGGCCCGGAGGATGCCGTCCAGGTCGTATTCCCCGAACACATAGTCTCCGCTGCCGGTCTCCAGCCGGAAGTAGGCCAGCACCATGTCCACATACTGCTCCACCCGCAGCAGCTCCTCCGTGAGCTGGCGGGACAGATCCGTATCCTCGCTTTGCAGCCGCAGGTGCATGGCGGCGATGGGGGTCTTGATCTGGTGGACCCAGAGGGTGCAGTACATCCTCATATCCGCCGCGCCGGTCTGGGCGGCGGAGCGGAGCTGGGTAAGCTGGTCCCGCAGAGCCCGGAGCAGGGCCTGATAGTCCTCCTCCAGAGGTCCCGCCGCCGGGGGCAGCTCCTCCATCAGCTCCTCCGGCAGCCGCGCCAGAGCTGTCAGGCTCCGGTGCCGCCGGAGGGCCCGGCGGTAATCCGCCGCCAAGAATCCCCCGCCCAGCAGCAGGCACAGCGCCGCCGGGTAGACCACCGCCGTCAGCGGCAGCCGGTACAGGGCGAATACCAGCAGAAAAACGCTCATTGAGAGCAGGAAAAAGCCGATCACGCCCGCCTTTTTCCGAAGATAGCGAAGAAAAAAGTCCATTTTTCAGTCGATCAGATAGCCCTGGCCGAATTTGGTCAGGATAAAGTTTTCCAGTCCGGCGGCGTCCAGCTTTTTCCGCAGCCGGTTCACGTTCACCGTCAGGGTGTTCTCGTCCACGAAGCTGTCCGTGGCCCAGAGCCGCTCCATCAGCTTCTCCCGGCTCACCGTCCGGCCCCGGTTCTCCATCAGGGTCAAAAGGATCTTGAACTCGTTCTTGGTCAGCTGGATCGTCCGGTTTTCATAGACCAGGGTCCCGTCCCCGGTGTTCAGCAGGGCCCCCCGGTGTTCAAATACCGGCATGGCCGCCCCAAAGGCGTAGGCCCGGCGCAGCAGCGCCTGGAGCTTGGCCATAAGGACGCTGATGTGGAAGGGCTTGGCGATAAAGTCGTCGGCCCCCAGATTCATGGCCATGACAATGTTCATATTGTCCGACGCGGAGGACAGAAACAGGATGGGCACCTTGGAGACCTGTCGAATTTGGCCGCACCAGTGATACCCGTCAAAAAAGGGCAAGCCGATATCCAGCAGCACCAGATGGGGGTCATAGGCCGAAAACTCCCCCATCACGTTCCGGAAGTCCGAGACCCGGCGGGTATCCAGGTCCCACAGCCGGGCCTGGTCCTCGATGGCCTGGGCGATGCCCGGATCGTCCTCCACAATGAAAACCCGGTACATCTTTAGCCCCCTGCCCGTTCCAGGCCCAGCTCCAGCGCCGCCAGAATGGTCTGCTCCCGCACCTGTTCCCGGTCGCCGGAGAAATGGCGCTCCCAAACCGCCGTGCCGTTCCAGTCGGCGCAGCCGATAAACACCGTTCCCACCGGGTGGCCGTACTCGTCCCCGTCGGGGCCGGCCAGGCCGGTGACGGACAGGGCCATATCCGCCTGGAGCGCTTCCCGGGCCCCCTGGGCCATGGCCAGGGCCACCTGGGGGGAGACCGCCCCCTCCGTCTCCAGCATAGAGGCGGGAACATGGAGCAGGTCCCGCTTAATTTGGTTTACATAACTTATTATCCCGCCCTTGTAGACCTGGGAGCTGCCGGGAACGGCGGTAAGGGCCTGGCCGATGCCGCCGCCGGTACAGCTCTCCGCCGTGGCCAGGGTCTTCCCCGCCAGGGCGGCAAGCAGGTCAGAGCAGCGCTTCGTCTTCGTCATAGCGCGCCGTCACCTTCTCCACCGACTCCAGAGCCCGCCGGATCAGGGTGGGCCGGTCCAGGGCCGCCTCCGCCTTCCGCACCTGGCCCAGGGTGGGCTTGGTCCGGGGATGCTTGGGGGTAAAGACCGTACAGCAGTCCTCGTAGGGCAAAATGGAGGTCTCCAGGGTCCCGATCCGCCGGGCCCGGGTCACGATCTCCTCCTTGTCCATGCCCACCAGGGGCATGAAAATGGGCAGCTCCACCCGCTCCCCAGTCACCGCCATGGCCTCCACGGTCTGGCTGGCCACCTGACCCAGGTTCTCCCCGGTGATCAGGGCCTCGCAGCCGTCCCGCCGGGCCAGCTCCTGGGCGATCTCCATCATGAACCGGCGCATGATCAGGGTGAAGTATTCCTCCGGGCAGTGGTCCCGGATGGCCTCCTGAATCTCGGTGAAGCCCACGATGTTCACCGTCATCCTGCCGCAATACCTGCTGACCAGCCGGGCCAGCTCCAGGACCTTGTCCTTGGCCAGCTGGGAGGTGTAGGGATAGGAAAAGAAGTGGACCGCCTCCACCTCCATGCCCCGTTTGGCCATCATATAGGCCGCCACGGGGGAATCGATGCCCCCGGAGAGCAGGCACATGGCCCGGCCCCCCACCCCGGTGGGCAGTCCACCGGCGCCGGGGGCCGCGGGGCCGTGGACATAGGCCGCCAGATCCCGGATCTCCACATACACCGTGTATTCCGGGCTGTGGACGTCCACCCGGCAATTCGGATGGGCCTCCGCCAGCCGTCCGCCGATCTCCTGGGAGATCTGGATGGAGGTCAGCGGGAAGGACTTGTCCGACCGCTTGGACTCCACCTTGAAGGAGGCGGCCTGATCCAGCTCCTCCCCCAGGTAGGTCTCCACCGCCTGATAAATGGCGTCCAGATTCTTTTCGCAGGGGCGGCAGCGGCACAGGCTCACCGTGCCGAACACCGTGCCCAGGGCCTCCCAGGCCCCGTCCAGGTCCGCGTCCTCCTCCAGGGGCTCCACATAGACCGTGGACTGCATGAGATAGACGTCAAAATTGCCGAATTTTTTCACCCGCCGCCGGACGTTCTGCCGCAGGCGGTTTTCAAACTGGCGCTTGTTGGCTCCCTTCAGAACCACCTCGCCCAGCTTCATTAAAAAAATCTCCTTCATAGCCGCTCCTTCTTTTAAACGCCCAGATTCACCATTCGATAGCCGATGGCCTCGGCAATGTGCTGGGGCTGAATTTCCGGACTGTCCTCCAGGTCCGCGATGGTTCGGGCCACCCGAACGATCCGGTCATAGCTCCGGGCGGTGAGGCCCAGAGCCTCGTAGGCCTGGCGCATCAGCTCGGTGCCCTCCGGGGACAGGAGGCAGAACTTCCGCAGCTCCTCCGGTCCCATCCGGGCGTTGCACATCCGTCCCCGGGGCGCGAACCGGCGGTGCTGCCGCTGCCGGGCCGAATCCACCCGGGCCTTGATGGCGGCGGAGGGCTCCGCCTCCGCCCGGGTGCGGAGGTCTTCAAAGTGGACCGCCGGCACCTCCACCACAATGTCGATCCGGTCCAGCAGGGGCCCGGAGATCCGGCCGCGATAGCTCTGCACCGACTGAGGCGAGCAGGTGCAGCGGCCCGAGGGGTCCCCATACCAGCCGCATTTGCAGGGGTTCATGGCGCACACCAGCATCAGCTCCGCCGGGTAGGTCACGGAGCCGTGGATCCGGGAGATGGTCACCTCCCCATCCTCCAAGGGCTGACGCATCAGATCCAGGGTGTCCCGGTGAAATTCCGGCAGCTCGTCCAAAAACAGCACCCCTTGGTGGGCCAGGGAGATCTCCCCCGGCCGGGGATTGGAACCGCCGCCGGCCAGCCCGGCGTTGGAGATGGTGTGGTGGGGCGCCCGGAAGGGCCGCCGGGTCACCAGCGGATGCTGGGCGTCCAGCAGGCCCATGACGGAGTAGATCTGGCTGACCTCCAAGGACTCCTCCCAGGTCATATCCGGCAAAATGGAGGGCAGCCGCCTGCTGAGCATACTTTTTCCAGAACCCGGCGGGCCGATGAGCAGCACGTTGTGCCCGCCCGCGGCGGCAATCTCCAGCGCCCGCTTCACATTTTCCTGGCCTAAAACGTCTTTAAAATCCAGGCCCTGGACCTTTTCGGGCTGGGGAACCCAAAGGGGCTCCTCGGCAATCTCCCCTTCTTTGTTGAGAAAGGCCGCCAGCTGGCCCACGGAGGAAACCGGGTACACCGCCGGTCCCCGAGCCAAGGTCGCCTCGGCGGCGTTCTCCGCCGGGACGAAAATCGACGTGATCCCCGATTTTTTGGCGGACAGGGCCATGGGCAGCACCCCGGGCACAGCCCGGAGCTTCCCGTCCAGGCTCACTTCTCCCAAAAAAGCCCATTCCGGCTTGGGACGGCGCACCGCCCCACAGGCGCAGAGAATGGAGAGCAGGATGGGCAGGTCGTAATGGGTGCCCGCCTTTTTCAGATTGGCGGGGGCCAGATTCACGGTAATGCGGCTGGTGGGAAAGGTCATGCCGCTGGTTTTGATGGCCGCCCGCACCCGCTCCCGGGCCTCCTTCACCGCCGCGTCCGGCAGCCCCACAATGTCAAACCCCGGCAGGCCGTTGGAAAGATAGCACTCCGCGGTCACAGAGATGCCCTGAATGCCCGTAACGCCGAAGGTGCGAACGCTGCAAATCATTTTTCCGCCTCCTCTTTTTTCCTGGATTTCATGATACCGTTTTTTTCCGAAAAACGCAATCCTTTTTTTGCGGTTAGTGGTGCCTAACTTCCGAAATGTGGCAAAAAAGCCATTCTCTTTTGTATGTTTCCACGATTTTTTTATGGATCTGCCCATCCCGCACTTTACAAATCGCCGCAAAAGTGATATCATAGTTGCGACAAATTTGAATCCTTATAGGAGGTATTTCATTTTGGCTAGAAAATTCAAAACCATGGACGGCAACACCGCCGCCGCCCACGTCAGCTATGCCTTTACGGAAGTAGCTGGCATCTACCCCATCACCCCCTCCAGCCCCATGGCCGACAACGTGGACCAGTGGGCTGCCGCGGGCCGCAAAAACATTTTTGGCAATCCCGTCAAAGTGGTGGAGATGCAGTCCGAGGCCGGCGCCTCCGGCACGGTCCACGGCTCCCTGGCCGCCGGCGCGCTGACCACCACCTACACCGCCTCCCAGGGCCTGCTGCTGATGATCCCCAATATGTACAAGATCGCCGGCGAGCTGCTGCCCAGCGTGTTCCACGTCTCCGCCCGTACCGTGGCGACCCAGGCGCTGAACATCTTCGGTGACCACTCCGACGTGTATGCCTGCCGTCAGACCGGTTTCGCCATGCTCTGCGAGACCAATCCCCAGGAGGTCATGGATCTGGGCGCGGTGGCCCACCTGGCCGCCATCGAGGGCCGGGTGCCCTTCATCAACTTCTTCGACGGGTTCCGTACCTCCCATGAGATCCAGAAGATCGCCATCTGGGACTACGACGACCTGAAGGAAATGGTGAACATGGACGCCGTGGACGCCTTCCGGAAGCACTCCCTGAACCCCGAGCGCCCCGCCATGCGCGGCTCCCACGAGAACGGCGACATCTTCTTCCAGCACCGCGAGGCCTGCAACAAGTACTATGACGCTCTGCCCGCCGTGGTGGAGAAGTACATGAACAAGGTTAACGAGAAGCTGGGCACCAACTATCAGCTGTTCAACTACAACGGCGCCCCCGACGCAGACCGGGTCATCGTGGCCATGGGCTCCATCAACGACGTGGCCGAGGAAGTCGTGGACTATCTCAACGCCCACGGCGAGAAGGTGGGCCTGGTGAAGGTCCGCCTGTTCCGGCCCTTCGTGCCTGAGAAGCTGCTGGCCGCCATCCCCGAGACCGTCAAGTCCATCGCCGTGCTGGACCGGACCAAGGAGCCCGGCTCCCAGGGCGAGCCGTTGTACATGGACGTGGTCACCGCTCTGGCCAACGCCGGCAAGACCGGCGTGAAGGTCACCGGCGGCCGGTACGGCCTGGGCTCCAAGGACACCCCGCCCGCCTCTGTGTTCGCGGTGTATGAGGAGCTGAAGAAGGACGAGCCCAAGCGCCAGTTCACCATCGGCATCGTGGACGACGTCACCGGCCTGAGCCTGCCCGAGACCGTCTCCCCCAACACCGCCGCGGAAGGCACCATCGAGTGCAAGTTCTGGGGCCTGGGCGGCGACGGCACCGTGGGCGCCAACAAGAACTCCATCAAGATCATCGGCGACCACACCGGCAAGTATGTCCAGGCGTACTTCCAGTACGACTCCAAGAAGACCGGCGGCGTCACCATCTCCCATCTGCGCTTCGGCGACAAGCCCATCAAGAGCCCCTACTATGTGAACAAGGCCGACTTCGTGGCCTGCCACAACCCCTCCTACATCACCAAGGGCTTTAAGATCGTCCAGGATGTGAAGCCCGGCGGCGTGTTCCTGATCAACTGCCAGAGGAGCCTGGAGGAG
>CANQXH010000033.1 GCA_947627745.1 uncultured Oscillospiraceae bacterium | reverse complement strand
CCCGGATTGCGTCGATGGTAATCCCGTATCCATTTTAGCTCCTTTTCCGTGTGCGCATTCGGATGCGGACTGTGCGGCCGGTGGGACTTGGGCTGTAAGGATTCTTTGGTGCCATCATATTGTCTGTTCCAGCGCATCAGTGATGCCTTAGAAATGTGATACCGCCGACAGACAAACCCCACATCCTTCGTTTGCCGGTACAATTCTACAGAATGTACCTTTGTCGTCACTTCATGGGGCAAATACCGCTTGCGTTTCTTGCTCTCCTGTGCTACAATACTCATGGCGATTGAGTCCTTTCGTTAGAGTGTGGTTGTGGTGACTTTATTCTAACAAACTCAATCGCCTTTTTCTAGCTATTCGGTCTCACATCTATTGTAACGCTACAATGTTAAAAAAGTTTTTGCCGATTACCCATTGCATTCAAAAGGGAAATGTAGTACAATGAAACGGTCTAAGTCTCAAAATGTGGCAGCTTTTCATGGGCGGAACCTATGCGGAAAGCAGCTTCCAAACCATTGGGACAAGGATAAAGGCTCCGCGGCGCGCATAGGATGCCGTGAGCGGGGATGCGGATGGCAAAGAGCGACAGCCCCATTTGGGGCCCGATCAATTCTGAAATAAAAAACGCATATTAAAAGCCAGGATACGGACGGTACGGCGTTTGCCGCAACGGCTGTATTGGCGACGGATGGGGGAACGAAGGCGGCTCCGATTGGCGGCTTCCCGTGGGGAAGACCGCGGCCGGTCGGATTGCCGATTCTTCCGCCTGCTCCGCCCCAAAGTCCGTACCGGGCAATCGTGCTGGAGGCGCTAGATTATGACATACAATAACCGGAACAATTCTTACGATCCCCACCGGAGGAAGCGCAGCTTTCCCTGGGGTGTCGTCCTTGTGGCGTTGGTGGGTGTGCTGTCGGCTGTTTTCTGCGTGCTGATGGGCCTGACCAAGCTGCTGCCCCCCTATTATCTGATCCTTCTGGGCCTGATTCTGGTGGCCCTCACTGCCCTGGTGGCGGTGCTGGCGCTCCAGAGAGGGAAGGGGATCCGCATCACCGGCATGGTATTTGGCGTTTTGGCCTGCCTGCTGCTTCTGGTGGGGAACCTGGGAGTGGGCAGAACCCTGATGGCCATGGGCACTATCACCAACCCCCGCAGGGAAGAGATCCAGGTGGGCATTTACGTCCGCACCGATGACCCTGCTCAAATCCTGGGCGACATGGGGGATTATACCTTCGGCATTCTCCGGTCCATTGACCGGGAAAGCGTAGACGAGACTGTGGCGCAGGTCACCAAAAAGCTGGAACGGGACATTGCCATCGCCGAGTATGACGGCCCGGCCCAGATGGTCAACGCCCTTCTGGACGGCCAGGTGGACGCCATGATTTTGAACGAGGCGTATTTGGACGTTTTGACGGAGACGCCCGGCTTTGAGGATGTGGAGAGCCAGGTGCGGCAGATCATTGCCATGAGCGTCTATGCTCCCGCGCCGCCCAGCCGGCCTTCCTCCGAGTCCAATCCCTCTACCCCGAACAACTTTACGCCCGTCGATCCGGTGACCGGTGAGCTTCAGCCCTTTGTGGTCTATATCAGCGGCATCGACAGCCGCACCGGGCTGGATACCCGGAGCCGCAGCGACGTCAACATCCTGATGCTGGTGAATCCCAAGACCCATCAGATCCTGCTGGTTTCCACTCCCCGGGACTACTTTGTACCCCTGTCCATCTCCAACGGAGTGAGAGATAAGCTGACGCACGCCGGCATTTATGGAATCGATGTGTCCATGGACACCATTGAAATGCTCTACGGGATCGACATTAACTACTATTTCAAGGTCCATTTTGGCGGGTTTGAGGAGATCATCGACAGCCTGGGCGGGATCACGGTAAGTTCTCCCAAGGAGTTTACTTCCCGGGGTTACCACTTTGACGAAGGCGATAACTATATGGACGGTGGAAAGGCGCTGGTCTTTGCCCGGGAGCGGTACGCCTTTGTCGATGGAGACTTCCAGCGGGGCCGGAACCAGATGGCGGTGATCAAGGCCGTGATCAATAAGGCTATGTCGCCCAGCGTCCTGACCAACTATCTCCCGCTTTTGCAGGCGGTGGAAAATGGCTTCCACACCACGGTGCCCTATGATCTGCTGGCGACGCTGGTGCGGGAGCAGCTGTCGAATAATCAGCCCTGGGACATTGTCTCCTACGCCGTCAGCGGCTATGGAGACTACCAGGTCACCTTCTCCCAAGGGGGGGAGGCGTCGGTGGTCATTCCGGACGAATCCACTGTGGAAACCGCCAAGGAGCTTATGAAGCAGCTGCTCTCCGGCCAGATCGTGAAACAGCCAGAATAAACAGAAATAAAGATGGTGTGTATGGAAGGATTGAACGGAAAAGGGAAAAAGCGTTTTGAGCATTGGCGGATTGTCAGCGTTGGCCTGGCGGTTTATGATGCCCTTGCGGTGAATCTCGCGTACTTCTTGGCCCTCTGGCTGCGGTATGACTGCCAGTTTTCCGCCATACCTGAGGCCTATCTTCGGTGGCTGGGCCGGTTCGCGCCCCTTTACACCCCGGTATGCCTGGCCATTTTCTGGCTGTGCCGGATGTATCGGGACCGGTGGCGGCATGCCGGAGATCGGGAGCTGTTACAGACGGTGCTTGCCGTCTGCCTGGCCTGCGCCGCTCAGATCGTGGGCGTGTGGGCGCTGTTTGGCAGGATGCCCGCCGCCTACTACGCCGTGGGAGCGCTGCTGCAGCTCCTGACGGTGCTGCTCCCCAGACTTCTTTACCGCCTGGTGTGGGGGATCCTCTACCCACAGAAAGCCGCCGGGGAGGTTCCCGTAGAGGAGCTGCTTGGCCGGGAGCCGATGAAAATGAACACGGAGGAGGAACGGTCCTTCCTCCGGGATAAGACCGTGCTGGTGGCGGGAGCCGGCGGATTGATCGGCGGCGAGCTGTGCCGTCAGATCGCCGGTTGCGGCCTTAAAAAGCTGATTCTTTTCGACGTCTGCGAAGATCATATCGACGATCTTCAACGGGAGCTGAAGGAACAAGCGCCCCAGCTGGATTTGGTGGCCCTGGTGGGCTCCGTCCGGGACGACCGGCGGCTGGACAAGGTGTTCTCCCAGTACCGCCCCCAGGTGGTGTTCCACGGGGCGGCATACAGTGACGCGCCGGTGCTGGAGGGGAGTCCATGGGAGGCTGTGAAAAACAACGTCCTGGGCACCCATCAGACGGCCTGGGCCGCCATGGCCCATGGCTGCCAGCGTTTTGTGCTGATCAGCGCGGGCGAAGCGGCGAAGCCTACCGGCGTCGTGGGGGCATCCAGACGACTCAGCGAAATGATCCTTGGGGCCTTTGGCCGGAAGATCCGGGAGGGGCGTTCCCAGGAGCTGTCCAGGCTGCATTCGCGCCGGGCAGGGAGGAAGGAGTTCGCGCTTCTGCCGGAGGATGTAAACACGGAGTTTACCGTGGCGCGATTGGGAAATGTACTGGAAAGCAGCGGCTCCGCGGTGGCCATGTTCCGGCGGCAGATCGCCCAGGGCGGGCCGGTGACGGTGCCCGGCCCGGAGGCTGCTTGCCGCTTGATGACCGCCCGGGAGGCCGTCGGGCTGATCCTTTACGCCTGCGCCCATGCCAAGGATGGGGAGATCTTTGCCCTGGACATGGGGGAGCCGGTGAACCTCGATGCCCAAGCTCGGAAGCTGATCCAGCTCTCCGGACACCGGCCGGACCAGGATCTTTCCGTCGTCTATACTGACCTCTGCCCGGAGGAGGAGCACCGGGAGGAGGGCATGACGGCGGAGGAGGAGATGGAAAAGATCTCCGACAGCGGGATTTATATATGCCGTCCCGCTCCATTCGACGATGAGCGGCTTCTTGCCCGGCTTCCCGGGTTGATGAAGGCGGCCTATGAGGAGCGTGGCGACGCGCGGGAGCGGCTGCTTCAGCTGGTGTCTGATCGGGGCCCGGCGGAAACCGGAGACGCCGGGGACGATTCGGCGGAAACGCCGGCCGATTCCGAGACAACGCCGAGGACATCCAAAAAACCGGAGGCGAACCCTCAGACGCGGCAGAATCAGAAAAAGCGCCGAAGGAATCGGAACAAATCCAAGTCCCGGCAGAATTTGGAAAGCATGAGCAATACGCCATAAAGAATCCCTGCCGGAGGCAGCGCCTCCGGCAGGGATTTTCTGCTGAATGATTAGTGGCCTATCAGGCATATGGCGTACCGGTGACCCCGGGGTGTTGCCTCCACCGGGCGGAAGCCCTGGCTTTCAAAGCACCTCCGGGAGGCGGGGTTCCAGGAATAGATCTCTCGAACCCCCAGAGAGTCGAATCCAAGCGAGCGCCCCCGGGCGATCAATGCGGCCACCACGGCCCTCCCGATTCCCTTTCCCCGGCAGGCGGCCTCTCCGATCACCAGGGGCATATCCTCCCGGGAGAAGGCCACGTCCCCGATCGGGCGAAAGACGCCCTGTTCCAGCAGCTCGATATAGTAAAGCTCCCCGTGGGCATCCAGATAGCGGTACATCCGCTCCAGCTTTTCCCGGGAATAGGGCTCCCGGATCCCGTCCACCAGATAGACGGTCTCCGGATCCCGGTACCAGTCCAAGGCCTCCGGAATCACTTCCTCAAACCGCCGCAGCCTGAGAGCCGGCGTGACCGTCACAAGCTCCGGCTGGAGAATGTTCGCGATGGGCATGGGGTCCTCCAAAAGTTTACATAAAACTTTTAATGTGGGAAATGAGCAAATCTCCGGCGACAACCCGATCTTCCGCTTTGAATCCGGAGGAAAAGTTATCGGAGTAGAGGACTTGGGCACTGGGAGGAAATTCCTCGTCCCCGGCCCAGAGCAGGAGCTGCATCTGATACGGCCCGATCAGCTGAAACTGGTATCCAGCGTCTCCGTGGCCGGCTGGCTCCCCTCCGGCGGCCTGGGCTGCCTTGCGGAAAGCGGGAAGCCGGGTAGCGAAAGTGAAAGCCGCCCGCGTCAAGACCCGCCCGGTGTAGGGCTGAATGTACAGCTCCCCCCAGGGCATTTCCCGGAAGGTCTTCCACTGCCCCAGCCAGGGCAGGACCCGGCCCTCCAGCAGGTAGCGCAGCAGGAAGGTCTGGGCGGGCAGGGGCGGGGTTTTGCCGCCGTCCAGCGGCTCCAGGGCATAGGGCTCCGGCGTCAGGGCGTAGCGTTGGCCCAGAAGGCTAACGTAATACTTCTCCCCGTCCCAAACTTCCTCCCCCAGCCGGGCCTGGGCATCCTTTGGGTCCAGGGCGGCGAACAGGGCGGCATAGTGGGCAAAGGGGACCTCTTCCTTGTGATTTTCGGGCATATCACACCTCCTGGCGGCTGTGGGGGAACAGCCGGGCGTCGGTGTGGGGCAGGAAGCAGGCCGCCACGAAGGCGTCCATATACCCCGGATGGGTGGACAGCTCCAAATAGGTCATGTTGGCGGCCACCTGGGCCACCTTTTCCACTGCCTGGTCCCCCATGACCATGGCGTAGGCCCCGGTCAGGGAGGAATTGCCGATATAGCGGAATTTTTCCAGCTCCACATCCGGGAACATCCCGATATTCACGGCGTTTTTCATGTTGATGCCGGAGCCGATGCCCCCGGCCACATAGACCTTGTCGATCATCTCCACGGACATGTCCACCGCCTTGAGCAGGGTATCGATGGCGGAGAAGATGGCGCCCTTGGCCCGGATAAAGTTGTCGATATCCACCTCGTTGATGGAGATCTCTCGGCCGGTCTCGCTCTGCTCCGGCTCCACCAGGACAAACCGGCCCATGCCATGCTGATCCCGCCGGACCCGGCGGCCCTCCCGGACGAACAGGCCCTTGTTGTTGATGATGCCGCAGCGGAACAGCTCGGAAATGATGTCGATGATGCCGGAGCCGCAGATGCCAACGGGCTTTTGACCCTTTTCACCCACGATGGTCAGAGTAGGCTCCATGGTGGCCCTGTCCAGGACGCAGGCCTCGATGGCCCCGTCGGTGGCCCGCATTCCGCAGGAGATATCGCCGCCCTCGAAGGCAGGACCGGCGGAGCAGGCGCAGGACATGAGGAAGTCCCGGTTGCCAAAGACGATCTCCCCGTTGGTCCCCAGGTCGATAAAGAGGCTGTACTCCTCCTTGTCCCAGATCATGCTGGCCAGGGCCCCGGCGGTGATGTCGCCGCCCACGTAGGAACCGATATTGGGGGCCAGGAACACCGGGGCCAGGGGATTGGCCGGCAGCTTCAGATCCCCAGCCAAGAGACCGTCCCAGGCGAAAAAGCTGGGGATGTAGGGCTCCATCCGCACACTCTGGGCGTCCACCCCCACAAATAGATGGTTCATGGTGGTGTTGGCTCCCACAGACAGTCGCAGAATGCTCCGGGCGCTGACGCCCGCCGCCTTGCACAGTCCGGCGATCAGGGGCGTCAGAGTCTCCCTCACAATGGCGTCCTGGAGCTTTTTCCGGCCCCCGGGGCGGCTCTGCTCGATGATCCGGTTGATCACGTCGGCGCCGTAGCGGATCTGGCCGTTGCCGGAGGAGCCTTTTGCCAGGATCTTGCCGGTGTTCAGGTCTGCCAGGACCATGGAGACGGTGGTGGTGCCGATATCGATGGCGCAGCCCACCAGATCCTTGTCCGAAGCGGGGCAGATGTCCATACAGCGGAACACATCGCCGAGGAAAAGACCCTTGACGGTGACGTGGAATCCCTCCTCCCGGAGGACATGGGCCAGCCGGACCATGACGCTGTGAGGAATTTCCACTTTTTCTACTTCCAACTGGTCCTGAATGGCCCGGGTCAGCCGCTCGTTATCCGGCATGGTGTCCTCCAGAGTGGGTTCCGCCATCTCCAGCTCCAGGGCCATGCAGTTGTTGGAAAATTCCACGCCGCTGCCCCGCAGGGCCTCCTGAGCCTCTTCAAAAATGGCCACCTCCTGGGGGCTGGACAGGTCCGCCGTCTTCATCCGGGACTGGTAGGCCGAGGCAATGTCCGGCACGAACACCGTCACATCCTCCACCACCTTGCTGGCGCATGCCAGCCGCCAGCCCTCCGCGTATTCCTCGCCGGAGATGTGCCGGGTGGGGAGACTGTCCAGCGTTCCCTCCACCAACCGAATGCGGCACTTGCCGCAGGAGCCGTTGCCGGAGCAGGGGGCGTCGATGGCCACGTTGGCCCGGCGGGCCAGCTCCAGCAGGTTATCTCCGGCGTTGCATTCTACTTGAACGGGGCTTGCGCCCTCGATTTGAAAAATGACTTTCATTGCATTCGTCCTCTATGGAAATGGCGCGGCGGGATCCCGCCGCGCCATCGGTGATAGGAGATTGAAACTTACATCAGGGGCTCCATGGCCAGCACCGGGTGATTCTTCTCGGTGAGCCAGTTCAGCAGCTCCTCGCAGTCGGTGGTGACGGTCTCGTCGGCCACCATGTCGGTGAAGTTTTCGATGCCGTACATCTCGTAGGCGGTCTTGTTCAGCCGCTCCGCCACGTCGTCCTTCAGCTCCTTGGGCATCCAGACGATCCGCTCAATGCCGCCCTCGGCGGCGATGAACTTCTTGGAGGAGATGAAGTGACGGCCATGGCCCATATAGCCCGGGGTCTGAACGCCGCCGCCGGTGCAGGAGGCCAGCTCGCCGAAGGACATACCGGCGGGGGTCATGCCCTTGTACTCCCGGTTGACCACGATGAAGCCGTTGCTCATGGGCTCGATGCCGCAGATGCACTCGAAGCAGCCGCAGCTGGTCATGGGATCCTCCAGAATGGAGTAGAGGGTCACGTTCTCCACCGCGCCATGGGTGGCCTCGGCCACCGCCTTGTTGACGGTTTCATACCGGCCGGTGCGCTCGTCGATGCAGCCCTCTTTGAAGATGGGCTGGCAGGGACCGTTGGGATTCAGCTCGTTGGTGGCCTTGGCGTCCAGCCAGGACACGGCGCCGCACAGACCCAGCCGCTCGGGGGTGACCACGCAGCAGTGGGCGGGAGCGAAGGACTGGCAGAGAATGCAGGTGTAGTACCGGTCCACGGACTCGTCGGTCATGGAGGCCAGACGGTCGTCCCGGGCGTTGTACCGCGGCATGGCGACCTGATCCCGGAACTCGGCGGCCTTCACCGGGTCGGTGATCAGGGTGACCTGGCACTTGTCCACCACGGCGTCGAACTCGTTCATGATCATGACGTAGAGCACCTCGGCGAAATCCTTCAGCCGTAGGCCCTTGTCATAGGCGTCGTTGGACACCCGGATCCGAACCTGGTTCCGCTGGCCGGTGTGCATCACGCCCTCCATATAGTTGAACCAGGCGTGGAACTTCCGCTCAATGACGGACTCAAAGTCGGTCTGCATCTTGCTGCCGGCCACCTCCACGAAGGTCGCCAGGGCGAAGTCCTTCCGGCCGCAGTCGATGTCGTCGCCGATGATGGTGATCTTGTGGTCCTCCACCTCGCTCATGTCCCGCATCAGGACCAGCTCGGCGGTGGGGTTCTTGCCGGAGTAGAACTCCAGCTTCATGTCGGCCTTCCGGATGATCTCGCCCTCGAAGGCGGCGGCGAAGGCCACGGGAATGGGCAGCTCGGTGGTCTTGATCTTGATGTTCCGCAGCTCCAGGGAGCGCTTCACGGTCTCCTCGTGATCGGTGACGGACTCCAGCGCACCGGGAACCTGGTTCTCGCCCAGATCGATGTCCACCACCACGGGGAAGCCCAGGGCAATGGCGCCGGCGCCGGCGGAGACCACCACGGCGTCAATGGCGCCGAAGGTGTTGACGAACGCGGGGACCCGCTCCTTGGTGTAGGTCAGCAGGCCGCCCAGGTCGCCGGGGGTCACATTGCCGAAGATCAGCGCGGCACGGATGGCCACGGTGACCACATGGATCACGGAGGTGACGTCATGGCCCAGGGGAATGACCCGGAGTTCCAGGCCCATCTTCACGCCGCCTTCCATGCACTGCTCGATGACGTCGCCCACCAGGAAGGTCATGATGCCCTTGCTCTGGTAGCCCTTGACCACCTTCACCACGTCCTCGGGGTTCTCGGCCTTGCCCAGCACCACGGCCACGCCGGGGATATCGCCGGTGACCAGAGGCACGCCCAGGGAGCGGATGATGGGATCGGGCACGAAGCCGATGCCGGAGTCATTGGCGTAGGGCTCGGAGTTGTCCACCCACTTCAGGCCCTCTAGGATCTCGGCGCCAACGGCGGTGGCCAGGCCGGCGTTCAGGGCCTGACCCAGATCCTCCTGATTGGTGATCAGGCTTTTCAGCACGCCTACGCAGGCGGGCAGATCGCCCAGGGTCTTGACCTTGACGCCGGTGGCCGCGTAGATCGTGGGGAAGAAATACGCGGTGTCGGGGAAGGCGATCTCCTTACCGGGGCCGTACTTGGCAATGGCGTCGTTGACAGCGCCCTCGGTCAGGCCAGCAACGGCATTGGAGCCGCCATAAATCAAATCGGTTAATACACTCATAACAATTCCTCCCATTCAAAATTAGTGATCCTGTTGCGTTTATATCAGGCCGGTTGGCCGAATATACCATTTCAAATCCAGCTGGGAACGGGGAGGCCGGGAGGGAGGCTCCCTCCCGGCCGGAAAAGCGCAGGGGTATTACAGCTCCAGATAGGAATCGGAGTACAGAACGTGATTCTTAATAATGTCGCAGGTCTTGACGGTCTCCATCAGCCGCTGGTCGCAGGGGTTGACGATGGCGGAGGTCAGGCCCTGCATCATGGCCATGGCAACCATGGTGGCGTCCATGATGGGCCGCAGGTTCTTGGGCGCGCCGTTGGAGTTGTTGGACAAACCGCCGGTGGACTTGAGTCCCTCGTCGGAGAAGAGCTTGATGGCGTTCAGCACGTCCATTTGCTTGTCCTGCATGCCCTTGACCACCAGGAACAGGGGGTCAAACCACAGGTCCGTAGCCTCCATGCCCAGGGACAGGCCCCGCTCCAGCATATTGTGGCAGTGGCGCATCCGCTCCTCGTTGTCCTTGGCGATGCCGTCGGCGGAGCAGAGGGCGATGACGATGGCGTCATTGGCGGCGGCCAGATCGATGTTGGAGATCCGGGAGCCGGCGTCGGCGGAGTTGACGATGGGCTTGCCGTTGGTCCGGTTGTAGACCTTGATACCGGCCTCGATGGCCTTCTTGTTGGCGGTGTCCAGCGCCAGGGGCACGTTGTTGAAGTTCTGCTGCAACAGCTGCACGGCCCACATCATCCGCTCCGGGCCGTCCTTCTCGGCAGGTCCGATGTTCACGTCCAGGTAGGTGGCGCCGGCGGCGATCTGCTCGGCGGCCCGCTTCAGGATGGGGCCGGGATCCCGCTCGTCCATAGCCTTCCGGATGGAGGGGCTGATGCAGTGGATCCGCTCGCCGATGGTGACGAAGGTCTGGGCGTCGGGATTGTGGCCCTTGTAGACCACGCCGGTGTCCACCACTTCGATCTTGGGCACCTTCTCCAGCAGCTCCTCGAAGGTCAGCTCCTTGGCCTCCTGGGCGGGGGCGGCGGCAGCGGCCTTGGCGGCGGCTTCGGCCTGGGCAGCCTTGGCGGCGGCCTCGTACTCCTTGTCCTTCATATACTTGGGCAGCTGGACGGCCTCGGTGGGTCCGACGACCACATTCCAGCCCGGGAGCTTCTCCTGGATCTCGCCCTTCATCACGGCCACCTTGCCGGGGATGATCAGGGTGCGGGACTTGATCTTGTTCTCAATGTCGTTCTCGTCGAAGAACTTCTTGATGGAGGAGGAGGAGAACTTGCCGGCGGCCCAGGCGGTCAGCACGGACATACCGGAGGCGTCGGTGATCAGCAGGTTTACGGGGCAGTTGCTCCGCTCCAGCTCGCCGGACACCAGGAAGTAGGTCAGGGCGAAGTCCACGGTCAGGGCGCAGGGGCTGTTCTCGTCGGCGCCGTTCAGGGGATAGATCTTGCTCTCCACCTTCATGGGCTTCTGGGGGTCCGTGAAGATGTTCTGCCGCAGGCCGTACAGGGGCAGGGCCTGGGCGTAAGTCATGGTGTCCATGACGATGATGGAGCCGTACTTCTCGGTGAACATGGCGGCGTAGGCCGTTTGCAGCCGGGCGTTCCCCTTGGCGAACCGGGTCAGGTTGACGATGGAGGGATAGCCGAAGGACCGGTCCCCGTCCTTCAGGGCGGTGCGGCGGACCAGAACGGCGTTGGCCAGGGTCTCCTTGGCGGTCTTGCCGGTGACGTCCAGCACCAGGTTCTTGTTGCCGGCGGCCTCCAGCTTCTTTACGGTGTCATATAGATCGGACAGATTCTCCGCCCACACCCCCAGGGTGACCCCGGCGGCGGTGGCGAGGCTGCTCATGGCCGCGTAATTTTCGGGAGTGGCCCCGTCCAGAATGGGCTTGCCGGCCTTGCAGACCTCCAGAGCGGCCTTGGCGCACGCCTCGTCCCAGCACTCCAGGATCAAGGTCCGGCCGGTGGCGGCGGCCTTTTTCACCAGCTCCGCGTAGGCGGCGGGATCGGCTCCCTTGTTGGCGCAGAACACCATTTCCACATACATCCGCTCGCCAATGCGCTCATAGTCCACCACCTTCATGGCTTCCAGAGCGGCGTCCACCGCCTCGGGGGCCATGCCGGTGTCCACGGACACGGCGTACAGGTTCTTGGAGACCAGGGTCTTCTCATGCCGGAACAGCACGGTCTCGCCGCCCAGCTTCAGACCGTCGCCCACGGTGATGGTCTTCATGGGAGGCGCGGTGGCCTCGGACAGCTGGGCCATGGCCTCGGGGGAGAAGTAGGGACACTTTTCAATTTTGACCGCGCCCTGGGCGACCTTCATGCAGAAGGCCATACAGGTGGGGCTGCCGCACTCCTTGCAGTTTTTCTTGGGAGACAGCTTAAAGATATCCAGACCTTTTAATGCCATTGTGTGTTCCTCCTTCTCAGACCAGCTCGGCGATGAACTGGCGGATGGTCGCCACGGCGGCGGGATGACGCATGATCACCGCGTCGGCGCCGCCGGTCAGATTGGCGGCGGCAGTGGCGACCTCCATATCGATGGCCCGCTCCTCCTGGGAGCCCCACTCGGGGGCGTCCTCTTCCGTGGCCACGGATTCCTTCACGCTCCAGGTGTCCGGGGACACGGGGGCCACGATGGGCATCTGCAGGTCGGCGTCGGACTGGGCCAGGGCGGCGGTACGCACCCGGTCCAGGGTGGAGGCCACATACTCATAGCCGTAGCCCACGGCGGCGGTGCCCACGTTCATCACGATGGAGCCGGAGGGCACGGTCAGGCCCTTGAGCATGATGTTGAGCTGCTTGGCCAGGTTGATGTCGTCGGCGGTCTCCGCGCCCACCTTCTGGCCATAGGCCAGGGCCACGGAAGCACCCACGGTCTTGTAGTCTTCGGACCGGGCGGAGAGGACCAGAATGTTCTTCCCCTGGAGGGCCTCGGCGATCTTGCTGAACAGCTCCCCGTCCTTTTCAATGTTCTTGCAGCCCATGACGGCGATGGGCTTGCTGACGGCCTCGGCCACGGCCTTGGCGTCGGCGACGCATTCCTCCACGGAGCGGTTGGCCCCGTTGGGATCGGCGGACTCGAAGTGCAGGCAGATGAAATCCGCTCCGGGCATGGTCTCCGCCTTTTTGGCGTAGTCGGCCATGGTGACGCAGCCTTCATAGAAGGCCCGGATCTCCGGCGCGGTCCACTCACCGGCCAGATCGGAGACCTCCACGCCGATCTTCGGCGCGTGCTCGATGGGCGCGTCGAAGGTGTAGAAGGGCAGCACGTTCTGACCGCCGATGACGATTGCCTGGTCACCGGTGCCCAGAGTCACGGCGTTGATCTTGCCGTTATAGGGCTGCGTCTTGGGTGTGAAAGACATAGTGAATGTTCCCCCTTAAACTATATGCTTTTATGGATTACAGAGTCAGATGCCCAGCCGGGCCATGATGTCCCGCAGGGCGGTTTTTACCGGGTCGCTGTCCGGCAGTTTGGCGGTGGGTTCCCCGTCGCAGTCACAACGGTACACCGCTTCGTCGTGGGGCAGCACGCCGAACAGGGTCAGACCGTGCTTTTCGATCTCGGCCTTCACGCCCTCGTCCAGAACGCCCCCCGGCGCCCGGTTGACGATCAGGCCCATCTGTCCGGGCTTCAGGCCCAGATCATCGATCATTTCCGCCAGCCGGGCCACCGCCTGAATGCCTCGGCGGGAGCAGTCGGAGATCAGCAGCATGGTGTCCACATGGGGGAGGGTCCCCCGGGCCACATGCTCCAGCCCCGCCTCGTTGTCCATCACCAGGTAGCGGTAGTTTTTGGCGTACTTGTCGATCTGGGTCTTCAGGACCCCGTTGACGTAGCAGTAGCAGCCCTTGCCCTGGGTCCGGCCCATGACCAGCATATCGAAGTCGTCCTCCTCGATGAGGGCGCTGTTGAACCGGAACTCGGCGTAGTCGGCCTTGGTCATACCCGCGGGGATGGCGTCTCCCCGCAGCTCGGCCTGGGCCATTTCCTCCCGAATATCCCCCAGGCTGGTCTCCACCTCCACCCCCAGCACCTCGTTGAGGTTGCTGTTGGCGTCGGCGTCCACCACCAGCACCGGCCCGGCCTTCTTTTTGCAAAGGTAGTCAATGATCATGCCGCAGGTGGTGGTTTTTCCCACGCCGCCCTTCCCGGCTACGGCGATGGTATGGGGTGTGCCCATTGCAAAGTCTCCTTTTTAATGTCAGATGAGATCCACGATGCCGGAATTTTCCACGATGTAGGCCACGTCCTCGTACTTATTCAGAGCATACAGGTGGATGCCGGCGATGTCGCAGGCCCGGTACTGATCGATCAGCTCGATGGTGTACTCCAGACCGGCCTTCCGGAAGTCGGCCTTCTTCTGCTCGGCGTAGGCGTCGAAGGGCGCGGGATCGTAGGGGTTGGGGAAGATCCAGTACTTGGAGATGATCTCGCACAGCTTCCGGTCCATGACGCAGGCGTTCCGGCTCAGGGCGTTGGTCAGGGTGCCGGAGATGGTGGTGATGGGCATGATGCCCACATCGATGGGCAGGGTAATTCCGGCGGCCCGGACGGCGTCCAGCCAGTACCGGAACTGATCCATATCCCAGCACAGCTGGCTGATGACATAGTCTGCCCCGTTATCCTGCTTCTGCTTCAGGAAGGAGATGTCGCTTTCCAGGCTGCGGCACTGGACATGGCCCTCGGGAGAGCCGGCCACGGCGATGGTGAACTTGTCCCCAAACTCCTGGCGGATGAACTTGACCAGCTCGGTGGCGTAGTGCAGGTCGCCGTTGGTGCCGGTCCAGCCGAAGGGCAGGTCGCCCCGGAGGGCCAGGATGTGGTCAATGCCATTGTCCAGGTAGGTCTGGAGCTTCTGGCGGATGTCGTCCTTGGTGTTGCCGATGCAGGTGAAGTGGGTCACGGGGACGCACTTGCCGTCGGCCTTGATCTTTTTCAGCACTTCCAGATTCTTGCCCACGTTGGTGCCGCCGGCGCCGTAGGTGCAGGAAATGTAGTCCGGGTTCATGGTGTAGAGCTTGTCCAGCACGCCGCCCTCGCCGCAGAGCTTTTCCATGCCCACGTCGGTTTTGGGGGGGAACACCTCAAAAGAGAAGGTGCTGCGCTGATTCATCAATTCGGCTACGTTCATTTGTTTGTTTACCTCCTATAAATCCCAGGATTGCCGATGCGGGATTTGGGCAATTTTGCCCATACCGATACAATGTTATCGTATCACATTCAGCCGGGAAATTCAACCGGTAATTTGGAGAAAATCCGTAAATTTCCGAAAATCAGCTGTTCCGCCAGGTGCTTCCGGAGAACAGCACCAGAATGGGGAAGATCTCCAGCCGCCCCGCCAGCATGTCCAGGATCAGCACCAGTTTGGACGCCAGGCCGTAGGCGCCGTAGTTGCAGGTGGGGCCCACAGCGTCCAGACCGGGGCCGATGTTGTTGAAGCAGGCCAGCACGGCGGACAGATTGGTCTCGATGGAAAACCCGTCCAGGGATAATACAATGAAGCTGCCCAGCAGGATGATCACATAGGCCGCCAGGTAGGCGGCGGTGTTGTCCAGCACGGTCTCATTTACCACCCGGCTGTTGGTGCGCACCACCTGGACCTTCCGGGGGTGGAGCACCTGATGGATGTTCCACCGCAGGCTCTTGAGCAGCAGCAGGACCCGGGCGCATTTCAGTCCGCCGCCGGTACTGCCGGCGCAGGCGCCCACGATCATCAGCATCAGCAGGATGGATTTGGAGAAGCTGGGCCACAGGTCAAAATCCGTGGTGGCAAACCCCGTGGTGGTCATGATGCTGGACACCTGGAAGGCGGCGTGGCGGAAAATGTCGGCGACGGAGCCGTAAAGCCCCCGGATATTCCAGGCCACAAGCAGGGTGCTGCCCAGGAAGATCCCCAGGTAGAGCCGCAGTTCCTCGTCTTTAAACACGCTGGAAAACTTCCGCATCAAAAGCAGATAGTAGCAGCTGAAATTGACGCCGAAGAGCAGCATGAACACGGTACACACATTTTGAAGGTAGGGCGAGTAGCTGGCGATGGAGTCGTTCCGCACGGCGAAGCCGCCGGTTCCGGCGGTGCCGAAGGCGACGCACACGGCGTCGAACAGGGGCATCCCTCCCGCCAGGAGGAACAGAATGTCCAGTACCGTCAGGGCGATATAGATCAGGTACAGAATCATGGCGGTGGTGCGCATTTTGGGCACCAATTTCCCCACGTCCGGCCCCGGGCTCTCCGCCCGCAGCAGATGCATGGTAAAGCCGCTGCCCTTGCCGCCCGCCGGGGCCACCGCCAGGAGGAACACCAGCACCCCCATGCCCCCCAGCCAGTGGCTGAAGCTGCGCCAGTAGAGGAGCCCCCGGGAGATGGTCTCCACCTCCGGCAGAATGGAAGCGCCGGTGGTGGTAAAGCCGGAGACGATTTCAAAAAGGGCGTCGATAAACCGGGGGATCTCCCCGGAAAACCGGAAGGGCAGAGCCCCTAATAGACTCAGCGCGATCCAGCCCGCGCTGACGCAGACCAGCCCTTCCTTCGCTCCGAAGGGACCGGGGGCCTTGCGGCAGGAGGCGAAAAGGATCAGGCATACGATCCCCATCACCGCCAGAGAGATCAGGAAGCCCCGGACCGCGTTCCACTCGCCCAGCCCCAGGCTGATGGCCAGCGCCGGCAGGAGGAACACCGCTTCCACCGCCACGATTTGCGCGAGAAACCTGCCCATCATCTTATAATTCATGGCAAAACCTCACGCGAAAATATCGTTGAACTGCCGCAGGACGCCCTGCCCGCTGGTGACCACCACCACAGTGTCCCCCTTGCGGAAGACGGAGTCGCCGTTGGGAATGGTGGCCTTGGCGCCGTGGGTAATGCTGGTCACCAGCACGTTTGCCTTGAGCCGCAAATTTTGCAGAGGCTCGCCGCAGTGGATGGCGCCCTCGTCCAGCTGGAACTCCACCGCCTCGGCCTGCCCGTCGGCAATGGTGTGGACGGACACCGCGGCCCCGGTCTGGTTCTGCATGGCCCGGACATAGCGGACGATGTTGTTGCTGCACAGCTCCCGGGGACAGATGACGCTGCCCAGGTTCAGGGAGTCCGCCAGCTGGCAGTTTTCCATCCGGCCCAGCTTGGTGATGATCTGGGGCACTCCCCGGGAGGCCCCGTAGAGGGAGATGATCATATTCATTTCATCGATGCCCGTCAGGGTCACCAGGGCGTCGCAGGAGCCCAGGCCCTCGGCCTCCAGCTGCTCCTGGCTGCTGCAATCCCCCTGAATGACGGAGGCGTTGGGCAGCAGTGCGGCCAGCTCCAGGCACCGCTGGGGATTCTGCTCGATGATCTGCACGGCGATGCCGTCCCGCTCTAGCAGCTCCGTCAGATAGTAGCTCACCCGTCCGCCGCCGCAGAGGATCACCCGCCGGACCCGCCGGGTGATGATGCCCAGGTCCTTTAGAAGCGTCGTCAGATTGGCGGTGGGGGCGGTGACGAAGATCCGGTCCCCTTCCCGGAGGATAAAGTTGCCGTTGGGCACCATGGCGGTGCCGCTGCGCAGCACGGCGCAGACCAGCACCCGGGTCTTGATGATGCTGTGAAGCATTTCGCTCAGGGAGATGTTGCACAGCTTGCTCTTGCCGTCCACCCGCACCTCCACAATCTCGGCCCGGCCTTTGGCGAAGGTGTCCCGCCGCAGGAAGCCCGGGTACTTGAGGAGCCGTTCGATCTCCACAGCCGCCTGCCGCTCGGGGTTGACGGCGAGGGACAGCGCGAAGGTCTCCCGCATTTCAAAGATCTGGTCGGTGTACTCCGGATTTCGGATCCGGGCAATGGTGTGTAATTTGGGGTTGAGGCTGTGGGCGGTGAGGCAGCAGAGCATGTTCACCTCGTCCATGTTGGTGGCGGCGATCAGCAGCTCCGCTTTCTCCACCCCCGCCTGCCGTAAGATCGGGGCGGAAGCGCAGTTGCCCTCCACGCCCATCACGTCGTACTGCTCCACCGTGTCGCCAAGGCGCTTGCTGTCCAGATCGATCAGGGTCAAGTCGTGACCCTCGGCGGAGAGCTGCCGCGTCAGGGTCAGGCCCACTTTGCCGTTGCCGGCAATGATGATGTTCATAGCGTCCTCCGGTATTAAAAATTGTCTATTCGTTATTATAACAAAGAGTTGGACAAATGACAATGCCCGGCGGGAAAAAATTCCCTTCGCCGGATTTCCCTAGCATCAGACAAGCTCCCCGTTCTATAATCCCTCCAGAGACAGGACAAAGGGGTTGGAAAGGGTGCTTCAGGGAGGAAAATGGACGATTTGGGCCTTTCGGCGGCTGCTGCTGACGCTGGGCGTGGTTTCCGGAGTGCTGTGCGCCCTGATTTTGCGGGGAAATGTGCTGGCGGCGCTGGCCCCGCCGCGGGAGACGGTCCCAGTGGCGGCGACCCTGGCCCCTACGGTGCCAAAATGCACGCTGCGGCCCACCAATTTGTGGCTGCCGTACCCCATTTCGGAGACCAGCGTGGTGGCCTACCGGATGGCGGAGTACGAAGGGCCCTTCATGGAGGACGGCACCTACCGGGAGGTGACCAAGTGCGCCGCCCTGCTGGTGCGCAACGACAGCGACCGGGTGGTGGAGGCCGGAGAGGTGATCCTGGAGCGGGGCGGACTGCTGCTGCGCTTCCCCTTTACCATGCTGCCCCCGGGCGGGCTGGTGATGGTGTTGGAGAGGGAGGGGAAGTACTGCCCCGAGCGGGATTTTTCCGCCTGCTACGGCTGGGGAGAGCTGCTGCGGGAGGAACCCCTGGCGGCCCAGGTCCTGGAGATCACCCCCCAGGGCATGGGATGCCTTGCCGTCACCAACCGCGCCGAAGGCCAGATCGGTCCGGCGGCGCTGTTTTACAAAAGCTATGACAAGGAAAGCGGCATCTACATAGGGGGCAAGACCTATTGCGTGGAGATCCCCGCCCTGGCCCCCGGGGAGACGATGACGGTGTATCCGGAACACTACGCCGACGGATACAGCCAAATATTTTTGATGCTGCCGCTTTCATGAACCCTCTTTACCCCCTGTCCTGCCGCCGATCCCCGCCCGGGAAACCGAGCGGGGATCCTTACTGCCCGTGAAATGTTCATAATTTTTGACTATTCTTTTTCTTCCCGGTGTGCTATAATAGACCCGATATGGAAAAAATGAAAAAATAACTTTTATTTTGGGAGGAATACCGATATGGGATTGATCACGAAGCTGTTTGGCACCCGCTCCCAGCGGGAGATCAAGCGGATTCAGCCCACTGTGAATAAAATTCTGGCTCTGGAGGACGCCTACCGGGCCTTATCGGAGGAGGAGCTGAAGGGCAAGACCGCCGAATTTAAGGAGCGCCTGGCCCAGGGGGAGACCCTGGACGATCTGCTTCCAGAGGCTTTCGCGGCCGTGCGGGAGGCGGCGGACCGGGTGCTGGGCATGCGGCCCTATCCCGTGCAGCTCATCGGCGGCGTAGTGCTCCATCAGGGTCGGATTGCCGAGATGAAGACCGGCGAGGGCAAGACCCTGGTGGCCATTCTGCCCTGCTACCTCAACGCCCTGACCGGCAGGGGCGTCCATGTGGTCACCGTCAACGAGTACCTGGCCAAGCGGGACGCCGACTGGATGGGCAAGGTCTACCGCTATATGGGCCTGACGGTGGGGCTGATTATCCCCGGCATGACCCCGGCGGAGCGCCGGGTGTCCTACGCCGCGGACATCACCTACTGCACCAACAACGAGCTGGGCTTCGACTACCTCCGGGACAACATGGCCATCTACAAGAGCGAGCAGGTCCAGCGGGGCCACGCCTTCGCCATCGTGGACGAGGTGGACTCCATCCTCATCGACGAGGCCCGGACCCCGCTGATCATCTCCGGCCAGGGGGAGGATTCCTCGAAGCTGTACCAGATGGCGGATCAATTTGTCTCCGGCCTGCGGAAGAAGGTCTTTGCCAAGACCGACGAAAAAGAGGTCCAGGACAACTACGACTGCGACTATTTTGTGGACGAGAAGTCCCGCACCGTCTCCCTCACCGCCGAGGGCATCGCCAAGGCGGAGCGGTATTTCGGCGTGGAGAACCTGGCGGACGCCGCCAACGCGACGTTGTCCCACCACATCAACCAGGCCATGAAGGCCCGGGGCCTGATGAAAAAGGACATCGACTATGTGGTGAAGGACGGCCAGATCATCATCGTGGACGAGTTCACCGGCCGACTGATGTACGGCCGGCGGTACAACGAGGGCCTTCACCAGGCCATCGAGGCCAAGGAGGGCGTTACCGTGGCGGGGGAGAGCAAGACCCTGGCCACCATCACCTTCCAGAATTTCTTCCGGCTCTATGATAAGCTCTCCGGCATGACCGGTACGGCCCTGACCGAGGAGGAGGAATTTGCCGCCATCTACAATCTGGACGTGGTGGAGATCCCCACCAACCGGCCTGTAATCCGGCAGGATCACTCCGACGTGGTCTACAAAACCGAGGCCGGAAAATTCCGGGCCATTATCCGGCAGGTGAAGGACTGCCACGAAAAGGGCCAGCCGGTGCTGGTGGGCACCGTGTCCATTGAAAAAAGCGAGCTTTTAAGCAAGCTCCTGAAGCGGGAAGGCATCCCCCACAACGTCCTGAACGCCAAGTACCATGAGCTGGAGGCCCAGATCGTGGCCCAGGCCGGTAAATTCGGGGCCGTCACCATCGCCACCAACATGGCCGGCCGTGGTACGGATATCATGCTGGGCGGCAACGCCGAATACCTTGCCATGAGCGAGCTGCGGCGGCAGGAGCTGCCGGAGGAGCTGCTTCAGGAGGCCAATTCCTACGCCGAGACCGACGACGTGGACATCCTCACCGTTCGGAAGCGGTATGAAATGCTTCTGGCCTCCTACAAGGCCGAGACCGGCAAGGAGGCCGAGGAGGTCAAGGCCGCCGGCGGCCTGTTCATCATTGGCACCGAGCGCCACGAGTCCCGCCGGATCGACAATCAGCTCCGGGGCCGTTCCGGCCGTCAGGGGGACCCCGGCGAAAGCCGTTTCTACCTGAGCCTGGAGGACGATTTGATGCGCCTCTTCTCCTCCGACCGGGTCATGGGGATGATGGACAGCCTGGGCATCGACGAGGATACGCCCATCGACGCCAAGATCCTCTCCGGCGCCGTGGAAAACGCCCAGAAGAGCGTGGAGAGCCGGAATTTCCGGGCCCGGAAGAACGTGCTGGAGTACGACGATGTGATGAACGTCCAGCGGGAGGTCATCTACGCCCAGCGGGAAAAGGTGCTAAGCGGGGAGGACCTGCGGGAAAGCATTTTGTCCATGCTCCGGGAGGTGGTGGAAAGCACCGTCTCCACCGTTCTCAGCGACCGGGGCGGCGTTGTGGACGAGGAAGGGCTTTCCATGGTCCTGTCCCATTTCGAGGGGATCTACTTTGCCAAGGGGGCCTGTCCCTACCGGGAGAAGCGCACCGCCCAGGACCTTACTCAGGAGCTCTACGATCTGGCCCTGGAAACCTATGAGAAAAAGGAGACCGCCTACACCCCCGCCGTGATGCGGGAGCTGGAGCGGGTGGTCATGCTCCGGGTGGTGGACGAATACTGGATGGACAACATCGACGCCATGGACGATCTGAAGCAGGGCATCGGCCTCCGGGCCTACGGCCAGCACGATCCCGTGGTCGCCTATAAAGAAGAGGGCTATGAGATGTTCCAGGCCATGATCGCCGCCATTCGGGAGGAGACCGTGCGCCGGATGTTCCTGGTCCAGCTCCGGCCAACCCAGGAGGTCAAGCGGGAGAAGGTCGCCAAGGAGACCTCTACCTCCGGCACCTCCGACGGGACCGTGAAGAAACAGCCCGTCCGCAAGGCCAAGAAGGTGGGTCCCAACGACCCCTGCCCCTGCGGAAGCGGAAAAAAGTATAAAAAGTGCTGCCGGGAGAAGGACATCGCGGCGGGACTGGACCGGTGACGGCCATGGGCTTCACGCGGCGCCAGGAAGGGGCCCTGGTCTACTTCACTGGGGACAACATCTCCGTTCCCCATGCCTTTACCACCCGCTTGGGCGGCGTCAGCCGGGATCACTTATCGGCGCTGAACCTGGGCTTTCACCGTGGAGACGATCCGCAGCAGGTGCTGGAAAACTACCGGATCCTCTGCGCCGCCCTGGGTACCGCGCCTGAACAGGTCGCGGCTGCCCACCAGATCCACTCGGATATCGTCCTGCCCGTGGGGCCGGCGGAGCTGGGGGCGGGGGTGACCGGCCCCAGACTTCCGGAATGTGACGCCTTGGTGACCGCCACCCCCGGCGCGGCGCT